>CAMWRB010000158.1 GCA_947176545.1 uncultured Porphyromonadaceae bacterium | reverse complement strand
TTTATGTTTTACAGCATAGTACAAAGGAGGCTGCGCCTATTTTGACACAGCCCCACAAAAAATGTTAATGCAGGGGACGCAGATTTTGGCCAGATTTGGACTTGTGGGCGAAGGAGCTTAGCGAGCTAAGTGACAGAGCCAAAAGTTCGAAGATGGCTAAAATCTGCGGGACGGAGGTAACTGCTGACCTCCCGGGAAAACATCGATATTATTAAAGTTACCCTTTACCCTGCATTAACATTTTTTGCGGAAAGGAGTCTTATTGCCGGATGATGGTTTTGATGTCCTCCGGAAGCACGATGGAGAGTTCCACCATACCGGCTATTTTGCCGTCGATACGCCAGGGGGTCTGGTGGATTAGCTTTGTGACACCGTTCTTGACCACCTTGTAGGTATTGTCGTCACCGGTGGCGAGCATGTGGCGTATCTTCGCCTGTGAGTCGGGGTTATGATATTCGAAGAGGTTCTTGCCGATAAGGTCACCGTGGCGTGCGAAAGTCTCACGTGATTTTTGGTTCATGAACACGATTCTGCCGTCGGCATCACAGATAGTCACGGCACAAGTCAGTGCCTCGGCCCATTCGGGTATCAGTTTGGTCATAATATGTGTGTTTAAATAGAAATCGATGCAAATCCCTGAGGGAGATGCATCGATTCTGTAATCGTTGATAGATTCTCTACGCTAAAAATTATTCAGCAGCGGGAGTTTCAACGGCAGCTGAGTCAGCGACAACAGAGTCAGCAGCAACAGAGTCAGTAGCGTTAGAGTCAGCTACAACCTCAGTTGAATCAGCTACGATTGAATCAGAATCAGCAACTTTAGCGTCTTTGTTAGAGCAAGCTACCATAGCTACGCTGAAAAGAACAGCGAGAGAAAGAACTACTTTTTTCATTTCCGTAAAATTTTAAAAATAATAAAACAAGTTTTTTTGCTATCAAAAACGTCGCAAAGTTAAATCTAATTTTCGTAACCGCCAAATATTTTTTGAAAAAAATAGTTAATCTTTCCAAAAATAGCTTCGTACCCCGTCCTTGTGCAGTATGATATGGATGGTGCTCACGCCGCCACATTCCTGTCGCTACTGCAGAAAGAGATTGATAGTCTGTAATGTGTGGCTGTTTATCAGGGGGCGGTGAAAAGCGTTGAAGTAATTCGGTAATTACGACACTAACTGTTATAGTAAAACTTGCCGATATCGGCAAGTTTTACTATATTTGTATGCTATTTACAGCATAAATCTTGCCGATATGGAGTATGTTTCAGTAAAAGATTGGGCGGAAAGCCACGGTATTTCGGAACGGACTGCACGCAATTATTGTGCGAAGGGTAAAATTGAAGGAGCATTTATTGTTGGTAAAACATGGAATATCCCGGTTAGCGCAGGACTGCCAAAACGCGATAAGACTCTACGTATATCTCCTCTGCTATCGCTGCTCAGAGAGCAGAAAACAGGGAAAACGGGTGGAGGTATTTATCATCGTATACAGATAGACCTTACGTATAATTCTAATCATATGGAGGGGAGTCATCTGACCCACGAGCAGACCAGGTATATATTTGAGACAAACACTATCGGTATAGCCGGACAATGTGTGAATGTGGATGATATCATAGAAACGTCCAATCATTTCCGGGCAATAGATTATATTATTGACCGGACGGAGAGTAAGCTTACAGAGTCTTATATCAAACACCTTCATTTTCTCTTGAAATCCGGAACATCTTGCGAAAGAAAGGATTGGTTTCGAATCGGAGATTACAAAGAGTTGCCGAATGAGGTCGGGGGGATGGATACCGTTCAACCTGAGAACGTAAATAAGGAGATAAAGGCTCTTCTAAAGGAATATAATGCCAAAAAGCGGCCGACCTTTGAAGATATTATTGATTTTCACCATCGTTTTGAGGCAATCCATCCTTTTCAGGATGGCAACGGGCGTGTAGGCAGGTTGATAATGTTTCGTGAATGTCTGAGACTTGGATATGTACCGTTTATAATCACCGACGAATTAAAAACGTACTACTACAACGGTCTGAGCCATTGGCCACATATCAAAGGGTATCTGATGGATACATGTCTTACGGCACAGGATAATTTCAAACTTCTGCTCGACAAATTCAGAATCCCATATCGTGATTGAGGGATAAATCTGACCGCAATCTGCTACCAGAAATTAACATTACTAATTGCGAGTGAGGATATAAATATTAAAACTCGCGGCAACATAAGGGTTGTATGCTGAAAAATGTGTAAATTTGTTGGTATGAGAGAGGTTGATGCTAAAAAGACTTCGCGGACGTATGCCTTTGAAATGTGGATGAATGCTCCGATGCCTATGGTGACATTCGTTAAAACGCTTGACGTCACTAATCTGCTATGGGTCAGTAAGGATAATGGATTGAAGTTTAATATGTGATGTGCTGGTGTATAGGCAAGACCGTATCACAGGTCAAGGAGTTCTATGTGTTGCCGGTAAATGGAAAGCTTATAGAATATGAGACACTTGCTGTCAATACCATTGTCCTTAACAAGATAGGGGAGGTCAGCACCTGCTATGTGCCGTTTTCAGAGGATTTGTCGCAGTTTAACGATAATTACCTGAGTCTGGCAGGAATGGTGTCCGAGACGTGTGTCAATCATGACGAGACCGACAGTATGGTCATCGGTACCTCCGCCCTTGTGCAATATGATATAGATGGTGCGGTCGGTATGTATAGCAGTGTCTCATTTGAAACAGAAATCAGCGCGTCTGCCTTGTGTTTTATGCTATCGGTGTAAAAATCTCAGGATTTTTATTTATATTTGCAATCTAAACCAATATGAATATGCCAATGAAGTAAAACTAAATTTTTTAGTTAAGCACCATAGAATAGGAAAAAGCGTTTTTGCAGAATCTGGTATCTGAAACTTCGACAATTTCAAACCATCCAGGAGTAAAGCGAAAATGCTCACGCCATAGGCGTGGGCTTTACTCGTTTAAATGGATGGTAGGTAGTCGAAGACCTCAGATACAGATAAAACGAGTATGTCCACGCTTTTTTTGTGTCTTAACTCGACTTATGACATAGACTTAATTCTAAAAATCGCGTAAAAATGAAAAAAATTATTTTAATGCTTTTCGCCGTAATTGCAATTTCAGTAACGGCATTTGCAAAAGACTGGTGTCCTCTAAGAGGAGGTACAAATGAAAATACAGTAACTCTCTCCCACTCTTCTGCTCCTAAATATGTTGTTGTAAAAGTTTACTTGAATCATAATGAAGATAAAGAAGTTGTGGCTTTTGTAAAAGTTACAAATCCTAATAAAGAAACAGGAACTCAAAGAGTGGTAATTCCCAAAGGCAAAACAGAGGCTGTGGTTAGTAAAAATATTAATTCCTCAGAACCTTCTGGAACTTATTCTTTTGAATTAGTGGAAAGTTCTTGCCGTTAAGAAAGTGCATGTCTACAGTTAAGTAGACATGATAACTCTACATTATTTATTGAGTTGACATTCAGCTTGAATGTCAACTCAATTTTTTGTTCATAAATTTTGCCAAAAGCATCAATAATTGTAGGCAAAAGTCTCTATAAACTCATCCCGGAATGTGGCTCGTATTGTCGTTTGACCATTCTTTCTTCCGTCGCTTGCACACCCATCATCGTTACTCAGAGAATACGGTCATTACTCAAGATTATAATACGAAGTCAATTAGCACAAAACTACCACAGTTGAAGTCTCCGTGGAATAACAAAAAGGATCAATCGACCTCTTTATTCATTTTGTTATTTTTGTTGGTTCTCGTTTGGTTCTTACTCTCGCTATTGTAAAATGTACTATCTTAATATCAGCGCAGTAATAATATTTTATTCAAACGAGCAACGCAGAAGCCTCACGCATATATGCAACACGACAAGTCCTTTGAAATACAAAGGATTTGTGGCATTATCATATCCACAGGCATCTATCGTTGTCTCATCCCTGACAGAGCTTTAGAAATTGCCACATTTCCGATAGCCAAGGACAAGCGTCAGATATACGCTTAAACAATAT
>CAMWRB010000157.1 GCA_947176545.1 uncultured Porphyromonadaceae bacterium | reverse complement strand
AACAACGACACCAACTCCACTACCCTCTCCCAGGCCAACGACTCCAAGTGGACATGGTCCAACACCATCAACTATAACTTCAAGCTTAACAATCAGCACGACTTCACCGTACTGGGCGGTATAGAGCTCTTCCGTCAGAACCGCATCGACTTCTCCGCATACAACGAGAACTATGACGTCGAGACTCCCGACTTCATGTATCCCGACGCATCATCAGGCACTGAACGCGCCTGGGGTAATCGCTCGGCATACTCTCTGGTGTCTTTCTTCGGCAAAGTCGACTACAACTGGGATGAGCGCCTGCTGGCTTCATTCACCATCCGTCACGACGGTTCTTCACGCTTCGGTTCCAACCACCGTTACGGTACATTCCCCGCAGCCACTCTCGGCTACCGTATCTCCGAACATATCCGTCAGGCATGGGTGAACGACCTCAAGGTCCGTCTCTCATGGGGTATGACCGGTAATCAGGCTATCGACAACATTGCCCGCTATGCTATCTATAAAGCGGACTACGGCAACGACCGCTGGTCATCCACAGCCTACGACCTCCTGCTCCAGCAGAGCGGCATCTTCCCCTCCGGCTACATCTGTGACCAATCCGCCAATCCTAACCTGAAGTGGGAGAGCACGACCCAATATAACATCGGTGCCGACTACAGCTTCTTCAACAACAGACTCTACGGTTCAATCGACGCTTATATCAAGGATGTGAAGGATATGCTCATCAAACCCGCTTATCTCGGTTCTATCGGTCAGGGGGGCGCCTCATGGCTCAACGGTCCGTCACTGCGCAACTGGGGTATGGAGTTCCTCGTCGGATGGCGCGACAATCTGGCCTGTGGCTTCGGATACCGCGTAGGACTCAACATGGACTTCTTCCGCAACCGCGTCACTTACCTCCCCGAGACCGCTACCGGTTCATACGCTCACACCACGACGCAGAATCTCGTCGAGGCGCGCAAGCCTTACGGCTCAATCGTAGGTTATGTATTCGACGGCATATTCCAGAACGAACAGGAAGTGGCCGCATCCGGTCAGGAGAATGCACGTGTCGGCGGCATGAAGTATAAGGACCTCGACAACAGCGGTGATATCACACCCGAAGACCAGACCTGGATTTTCAATCCGGTACCCGACCTCAACCTCGGTCTGAATGTCGAGCTCAACTATAAGAATTTCGACCTCCAGATGTTCTGGCAGGGTGTTCTCGGACAGGATGTCTACAACAATCAGAAATTCCAGACCGACTTCTGGAGCGTGACCGACGCCGGATGTAACAAGGGTATACGTGTGCTCGACGCATGGCTCCCCGTTGTCAATACCGGTTCTGACATCCCCATGCTGACCACCAACAATACCGGCGACGAGGGACGCGCTTCATCTTACTTCGTGGAGAACGGCTCATATATGAAGCTGCGCACACTCCAGTTCGGCTATTCACTCCCCGCCAAAATCCTCGCCAAACTGCGCATGGCAAAAGCCCGCTTCTACGTATCGGGACAGAACCTGCTCACCATCAAGAGCAAGAGCCTGACCTGTCAGGACCCCGAAAATCCCAACTGGGCTTATCCTATCCCGACTTCCGTATCATTCGGACTGCAGGTTGAATTCTAAAATATCACATCCATTTATACAATCAATGTATCATGAAATCTATTAAAACATATATATTGGCATTGATGACTCTCGGTCTTGCATCCTGCAACGACTTTATCGATGTCCCCCCCACGGGTGTCATTGACGGCGATACCGCCTACTCGGAGCCCGACAAGATGGTGACAGCCGCGTACGCTGCCCTCGGCGACGACTGGTTCAGCTATCCCTTCAACCTGTGGCCATACGGCGACCTCGGTTCGGACGACTGTCTCAAAGGCGGCTCCGGAACAACCGACACCGGCTACCACCCGATGGAAGTATGGTCTACGCTGACCTCAACACCGGGTGAGCTTGACGAACTCTGGTATCGTCTCTATTGTAACATCTCACGCTGTAATGCCGCTCTCGAAGCTCTCGAACAGTACGGCGACGAGAAACTCGGCAAGGAGACCAAGGCATTACGCGTCGCCGAGGTGCACTTCCTCAGAGGTCACAGCTACTTCAAGCTCCTCACCATGTTCCGCCAGATTCCCTGGGTGGACGAGGAGGTGTTCCGTAACAACCTGCAGGAGGAGACATCCAATGTGGAGTTCACATACGAACAACTCTTCGACAAGGTCATCGACGAATTCAAAATGGCATACGACGTGCTTCCCATGACAATGGCTGACGGTGGCCGCGCCAACAAGGTTGCAGCCGCTGCATATCTGGCCAAGTGTTATCTCACCATAGCCTGGGGCGACGGCTACGAGGCTACCGACGGCGTCGCGTTCATCAACAACGACTATATGCTGAAGGTTGAGGAATATACTGCCGTCGTCAAGAATTCCGGATACGGCTATCTCGAGGATTACGGAGACATCTTCCTCCCCGAATACAAGAACAGCAAGGAGTCTGTCTTCGCTGTCCAGACTTCACAGTACACCGAAGATAACACTACATTCGGCCGTGCCAACTGGTCCAACACCCTCAACGGCTGCTGGGGTATCTGGTCCTGCGGATGGGACTTCCACAAACCCTCACAGAATCTGGTCAATGCCTTCAAGACTCAGAACGGTCTCCCGATGTTTGACACATATACCGCCACTAACGAATATCCCGTCAATGGCGTAGCCTCCGCTCAGAAATGGGACCCGAGATTGTTCCACACTGTAGGTATGCCCACATTCCCCTACAAGTATGAGGCTGAATACACCATGACTACCGACAATTCACGCAACCCAAACACTTACGGCTATTATACCTCTCTCAAGGAGGTTCCCAAGCGCAGCGAGGGTGAAACCTTCAACTATCCCTGGCAGGCCTTCGCGATGAACAATTATGTGTTCCGCTATACCGACGTAATGCTGATGCGTGCCGAGGCCCTGATTGAGCTTGGCCGTCTTGACGAGGCCCGTACCATCATCAACGACATCCGTCAGCGTGCGGCCAACTCGGTAGACAAACATATCGGGTATGCCAAGGACTACTGCGAAATAGCGCTCTATCCGGCATCTTACTTCGCCTCCAAGGAGTCTGCACGTGAATGCCTGCGCTGGGAGCGCCGTCTGGAGATGGCAATGGAGAGCAGCCGCTATTTCGACCTGCGCAGATGGGGTATCGCCTCCGAGACACTCAACAAGTACTTCAAGCTGGAGAGCAAATCGGTCTACAAGGGTACTTCACCCGAGGGCAAGCCTGTCGAGACTCAATATGGCCAATACTATAACGACGCTCACTACACCCCGGGCAAGAACGAGTTCTATCCCGTCCCCTACAACCAGATGTTCTACGTTCCCAAGCTTTACCGCCAGAACAAAGGATACAATTAATCGCTATAACTTACTCTACCAAACGGAAGGAGGGTGTGCCGCGCGACACACCCTCCTTCCGTACTTTTATACCGGAGATTAAAACCCCATCCCACAAAAAATGTTAATCCCTTGTGAGACAGGCTATGCAATTCAGACCGAGAGCTGAAGCTGGTTGTGCACCAGTCGCCAATAGTCTCCCCGCCGCTCTATGAGCTGCTGATGTGTGCCCTGCTCCACGATTTCTCCGTTCCTGATATATATTATATTATCGGCATTCTGCACCGTACTCAGGCGGTGGGCGGCGATAATTACTGTCTTGCCCCGGCCGAAACTGCGGATATTGTCGACGATTGAGCGCTCATTGTTGGCATCGAGCGAAGATGTCGCCTCATCCATGAAAAGGATGTCGGGGTTCTTGTAGAGAGCACGCGCTATCATCAGACGCTGCTTCTGACCGCCGCTCAGCTCTATACCCGACACACCGAGCTGCGTACTGAGTCCCATAGGCAGACCGGAGACGAATGTATCGAGTCCGACAATGCGCAGCAACTCCAGGACACGTTCCTTGCCGCTTTCTCTGGCAGTCTCATCAGTATCGTCAGCACCGAGAAAGATATTTTCGAATATCGCCCCGGGGAAGATTTTACCCTCCTGCGTCACCGCGCCGCAATGTGCCATCCAATCCTGAGGATTCATAGCA
>CAMWRB010000156.1 GCA_947176545.1 uncultured Porphyromonadaceae bacterium | reverse complement strand
GGTCACGTCTGCGACATGAGTAACCTCAAGGTTCTCTTCGGCGCAATATTTCATAAACTCCTCGACATCCTTGGGTTCCACCACGACAGACATACGCTCCTGAGATTCGGAGATAGCCAGTTCCGTAGGATTAAGACCAGAATATTTGGTCGGCACACGGTCAAGGTATATATCGAGTCCATCAGCCAATTCCCCGATGGCGACACTCACACCTCCTGCACCGAAATCATTGGATTTTTTGATAAGGCGTGTCACCTCCGGACGGTGGAACAGACGCTCTATCTTCCTCTCTTCCGGCGCATTACCCTTCTGCACCTCCGACCCGCACTCTTCGAGAGATGATTCCGTATGCTCCTTACTGCTACCGGTAGCTCCACCGATACCGTCGCGACCCGTACGACCGCCGAACATCAGTATCACATCTCCGGGAGCCGGTGTCTCACGTCTGACATCCTCAGCCTTGACAGCACCGACGACAGCTCCCACCTCAAGACGTTTGGCCACATATCCTGGATGATAAATCTCGCGTACATGGGTGGTGGCGAGTCCTATCTGGTTACCGTAAGAACTGTAACCGGCTGCTGCGCGCAGTGAAATAACTCGTTGAGGAAGTTTGCCGCTCAAAGTCTCGGATACGGGTTGCCATATATCTCCGGCGCCGGTGACACGCATTGCCTGATATACATATGCACGGCCACTCAACGGGTCACGGATTGCACCTCCCAGACATGTTGATGCACCGCCGAAAGGCTCAATCTCCGTGGGGTGATTGTGCGTCTCATTCTTGAATTGCAATAGCCAACGCTCCATATTGCCGTCCACATCGACATCGACAAATATGCTGCACGCATTGTTCTCGTCGCTGACTTCAAGGTCATCGAGCAGCCCCTCTTTACGCAGGTAGCGGGCGCCGATAGTTGCCAAATCCATAAGGCAGAAAGGCCTGTTGGCACGACCCACTCTGATTCGTATATCATGCCACTTCTCAAGGCTTTCGAGTATGCTGTCGGAAATCTTGCTGTCCTCAATCTCTATATCGTTGAGAGCGGTAGTGAATGTCGTATGACGGCAATGGTCGCTCCAGTATGTATCAAGTATACGCAACTCGGTCTCACGCGGGTCACGGCCTTCAAGTTTGAAATAGTCTACAACCTCCATGAGGTCATCGGCATTCATGGCCAGACCCATGCGTTTGCAGTAGTCAGTCGCCTCGTCAGGCTTAATCTTTCGAAATCCGTCAAGTACGGGGACTGCACCGGCAACGGCATTTTCAGGGGCTTTCAGGACATCAAGATTCTTATGGCGCGACTCCACGGCATTGATGACATAATGCTCTATACGTGACATGTCTTCAGCCGTTACTCCATCATCAAAAATCATAAGTCGGGCCGAGCGTATCACGGGTTTGGCCGTCGGGTCGAGAAGCTGTATGCACTCTTCGGCCGATGCGGCACGCTGGTCGAACTGACCGGGGAGATACTCTACGGCAAGGTAGGGCCGGCCGGCATATTCATGCTCAAATTCATTCTGCAGAAAGACATCGTCCGTAGCACGTTCACCGAATACCTTGTACATACTTTTGTCAAGGAGTGAACGCTCACAGCCGAAGATATCATATACACACACGAGCCTGAGTGTTCTGATATTCAGGTTCAGATTTGTATTGAGTTCATGTCTCAACGACTCAGCCTCAACCCTGTAAGGCTCGCGTTTTTCGACAAATATACGGAAATCACTCATTTCAATGATGTAAGATTGAGTTATAAGTCATTATTACATTCCAGAACTTTGCGGGCCATCTCGGTGCGGTAATCATCGAGTTTGCGGCCCAGTTCGCGGTCAGTGACCGCCATAATCTCGACTGCGAGCAGACCTGCATTTTTAGCACCGTCAATCGCTACTGTCGCAACCGGTATTCCGGAGGGCATCTGCACCATAGACAATAAGGAGTCAAGACCGTCGAGAGCATGCGAACGAACCGGAACCGCAATGACGGGCAATGTAGTATAAGCAGCCACCACTCCGGCGAGGTGTGCCGCACCTCCGGCAGCTGCAATTATCACTGCAAAGTCGCGTTCACGAGCTGACGACACCCACTCCTCGAGAGCTGCGGGCGTACGATGTGCCGAGAGGATTCTGACCTCATAATCTACGCCGAATCCTTTCAAAATGTCGGAAGCGGCTTCCATAACCTTACGGTCGGATGCCGAACCCATAACTATACCTACTTTCATATTACTCTTATTTACCGTTTTCCAATCTTAAAGCGACACCGTGACAACTCAATCAGCAACTGTATGAAATATAAAAAAGTTTAGCCGCCAATCATCTTTATGACTGACGGCCATTCTTATTCCTTTATTGCTTCATTCGCATACATGCGCGCGCACCCTTTCTGCTGCATTCGTATCTGCACACCTCTGCATGACGCATGTATATCTGAGCATTGTCGTCTCTCGGATATGCTTTGCCGGGATGGCTGATGGAACTTGTTTCGGGGTTGCCTCATATTGCAGAATGTCGAGTTACCTTTCGGTTGTCAATATCCAATGCAAAGATAGGTATTTTTTCTGAATTTACCAAATCAAGACCCCAACCTCAGGAAAACCTCACTAAATATCACCACACGACTCAGCCTCCTGACACTCGGGACACCAATGACCACCGTTAATCACTATATCCGGTGAAGCCTTAAACTCGTGTCCGTACCGACATCTCCACTTCTCTCCACCGAGATACTCTCCCCCATTTTGACGGGCAATCTCTTCATGTCCGGTTTCGGCGGAAATATCATCAACTCCGTTCGGATTAAACACACTCCCTGATTGTGGAGGAATATCCGACGGCCGTGACAAATCCAACCCGCTCCAGCCGGGAAGTGATTCCCACTCCTCACGAGAATGGAAAAAGGCACGGATGCGCTTCTCATCATTATTCTTGAACCATGACATTGTACCTAAAGGGGATTTATAAGCTACCAGACGCATCAACGATTTGATAAGCACGCCGGATGCAAGGAAAGCCAGGGAAAAATACCACGGAAGTTCACTCTTTTTACGCCTGAAATACTCGGCCGGCCCCTCGCCACTGCGGAAATGAAACATCTCCTCAAGCACGTCGGAGTCCTTATACCACATTCCGTGGAAATTGTCGATGGCAAACCAGCGGCTGTCAAAAGACTTCTCCGGGGCGGGACAACCGATACTGTCCATCACCATGCGTATGAACTCATAGTTGGTGAGACGATACTTCTCACCCCCTCCTATATTATAGTATCTGCACCAGAACTCATCAGGAACATCATCCCTGCAGAGTCGCTCCATAAGCCGGCCAGAGTCCTCGTCTGTCACCCACTCCAGGACACCCCGCAAAGGGACATGAAACGATATCGGGTCACTCGCTTTGCCAAGAAGTCCTGTGTGCAGGATACCGGTCTGTCGCAAAGACACCCAACGGCTTACACCTGACTCGGCAAATATCTTTTCGGCCTTGACTTTGGAGAGTGCGTAGGCATCAAAGGCGGCTACATGAAGAGTATCACCGCATGCACCCCAATGGTCAGGCACCAAGCGACTACCGTATTGGGACACTGAGCCGATGTAAACCAGCGCTACATGTTCACCTCTTTTCTCCTTTGCACGGGCCGCATTGACGATATTTTCGGCAGAGCCGACATTGACAATCATGGTCTTTTCGGGATACATGTCTGCCATGGGTGACACCATACCACCTAAATGCAACACTATATCGGCACCATCCACGCCGCGGGCGATGCTATCAGCATCAAGTAAGTCTCCCCATATTACCTTAACTCCATTGTCGATGTACGGCTTCAGTTTGCGACGGTTCTTCTTTGTATCTCGGGCGAGTACCGTAATGTCATATTGACGGGAGGCACGGTTGGCGACCAGCTCCTTCAGAGTGGCCGTGCCCATTACCCCGGTGGCTCCGGTCAGAAAAATCCGTTTCATACGTATCTGTTTACTGTTTGACAGGCTTCGATTCGCAGTAGACACAACGCCACTCCCCTTCATGCGCTGTATCGGGACGGAAGAGCGATGAGATACCATGCTCCATATTGGATATGCAGCGGCCGTTGCGACACTTGAATTTATC
>CAMWRB010000155.1 GCA_947176545.1 uncultured Porphyromonadaceae bacterium | reverse complement strand
AATTTGTCAGAATTGGATAGTTCCCTGTCCATCGACTGACATTACACCTTTTAACCTATTAACCCGTATCTCGACCATATTATAATGAGTTACCTTAAATTCGACAAAAACCTGATGATAAATCTCGAGCAGTCTCTCCCCAAGGAGATGCTTCGCACCAACAAGAGCGGTGCGTACCACTGCACGACCATCGTCGGGTGCAACACGCGCAAGCAACACGGTCTGCTTGTCATACCTATTCCGGAGATGGACGACAAGGCTCATATCCTGCTGTCATCTCTTGACGAAACCGTGATACAGCACGGTGCGCCCTTCAATCTCGGACTGCACCAGTATGAGGGAAATGTTTTCTCTCCCAACGGACACAAATACATACGTGAATTTAACTGTGAAGCTGTACCCACGAAGACATTCCGTGTGGGCGGTGTTGTTCTGACCAAAGAGAAAGTATTTATATCTCACGAGAACCGCATCCTGATAAAATATACTCTTGTCGAGGCTCACTCGGACACCAAGTTGCAGTTCCGTCCATTTCTCGCGTTCCGCAACGCCAACGAACTGTGTGTCGAAAACGGTGCGCTCAACCGTGACATACGTGAAGTGACCAATGGAGTCTCCACATGTCTGTACCCCGGCTATCCCGAGTTGTATATGCAGTTCAACAAGGAGGTCAAGTGGGTCAATGACGGACATTGGTACAAGGATATAATATATTATAAAGACCGCGACCGCGGTCTGCCGTACCGCGAGGATTTGTGGGTGCCCGGTTACTTCGAACTCCCCATACGCAAGGGTGAATCAATAATTTTTTCTGCCTCTACATTCGAGTGCGACCCGGCTGAGTTTGAGAATGTATATACCGAAGAGCTCAAGACGCGTACCTGTCGCACATCTTTCTACAATTGTCTCAAGAATGCCGCCAAGCAGTTCTATCTTAAGAATGACAAAGGATTGTATATAATGGCCGGCTACCCGTGGTACAACGTGCGCGGTCGTGACGAACTGATAGCGCTTCCGGGTTGCACATTGGCCATAGGTCATACTTCCGACTACGAGAAGATGATTGCGACATTCCTAAAGGCGCTTTATAATTATATCGACAAGGGCGAGAAGGATAGCGTCATCGCCGACATCGACAAGCCTGACATCCCTCTCTGGACCATATGGGCGATTCAGCAATACAAACGAAGCGCCGGCACATCTGCCTGCCACGAACATTATCTTAAAGACATCAAACGTCTTGTCGCCGATATTGCCTCCAATCATATCCCCAATCTGAGACTTAACAAGAACGGACTGTTATCCACTTCGGGAGAGCAGTCGCCTGTGACATGGTTGTCAGCCTCGCTCAACGGTCGCCCGATAATACCGCGTACCGGATATGTAGTCGAGTTTAACGCTCTATGGTACAATGCCATCAGATTTTTGATTTCACTTATTGAGAATGATGAGCAGGAGCAGAAACTTCTTAAGGAGATGACAGAATTGGCAGACAAGGTCAAGGAGTCGTTTATCGCTACATTCCTGAATGATTACGGCTATCTGTATGACTACGTAAACGGTGCGTACACTGACCTTGAGGTACGTCCGAATATGGTTATCGCCATCGGTCTGGAATACTCACCGTTAGACCGCAGACAGCGCAAGAGAGTCCTTGACCTGGCTACGCGCGAATTATTGACTCCCAAGGGTCTGCGCTCATTGAGTCCCAAATCATACGCTTACAGACCCGTATACGTCGGTAATCCCGAGGAGCGTGAACGCACCGTGCATCAGGGACCGGCCCGTCCCTGGCTGTTCGGCTTTTATGCTGACGCATATATCAAGGTGTTCGGCATGGCCGGTCTGGGATTTATCGAACGTATGCTGATTGGCTATGAGGATGAGATGGCCGAAGGTTGTATCGGTTCCCTGTCGGAGATGTACGACGGCAATCCCCCTTATACCGGTCGTGGTGCCGTATCTACCGCCAAGAACGTTGGCGAAATACTGCGGACCATCAAGAGTGTGAATGAATTAAATAAATTGCAAACCTCTCAATCTCAAGAATCATGAAGGCATTAATGTTCGGATGGGAGTTTCCTCCCCACATTCTGGGAGGATTAGGTACAGCCTCATATGGTCTTACCAAGGGTATGCACAATTGCGGTGATATGGATATTACCTTTGTCATACCCAAGCCTTGGGGCGATGAGGAGAAAGGTTTCGCACAGATACTCGGAGCATGCGAGACTCCTGTCGCTTGGCGCGACGTGTCGTGGGACTATGTCAATCAGCGTATCGGCAAGGTGATGGACCCCGATATGTACTTCAAGTTGCGCGACCATATCTATTCAGACTTCAACTATCTCCATCTCAATGATTTGGGATGTATCGAATTTTCAGGTAAATATCCTGACAATCTGCTGGAAGAGATTAACAACTACAGCATAGTAGCCGGAGTCATTGCGCGCACTGTCGATTGCGACATAATCCACTCGCACGACTGGCTGACATATCCGGCCGGCATCCACGCCAAGAATATCACCGGCAAACCTCTGGTGATACATGTGCATGCGACCGACTTCGACCGTTCACGCGGAAATGTCAATCCTACCGTTTTCGCCATCGAAAAGGATGGCATGGAGAATGCCGACCATATCATCACGGTATCCAATCTGACACGGCGTACGGTTATCGAGAAATACGGTATCAATCCCGATAAGGTCACTACGGTGCACAATGCCGTTATCCCTCTGGATGACGAACTACTCAATCTGCCGCGTACAGATACTAAGGATAAGGTCATCACATTTCTAGGTCGTATCACGATGCAGAAAGGACCGGAATACTTTGTCGAGGCAGCCGCAAAAGTTCTGGCCAAGACAAAAAATGTGCGCTTCGTGATGGCCGGTTCCGGTGATATGATGGATGCGATGATTAAACTCGTTGCCAAACGAGGTATTGCCGACAAGTTCCATTTCACCGGCTTCCTGAAGGGAAAACAGGTTTATGAGATGCTGCGCAACAGTGATGTATACGTGATGCCTTCAGTATCGGAACCGTTCGGTATCTCACCGCTCGAAGCTATGGAGATGGGAGTTCCCTCCATTATCTCAAAACAGAGCGGATGTGCCGAAATCCTCGACAATGTCATCAAGACCGACTATTGGGACATCGATGCAATGGCTGACGCGATGCACTCCATCGTGACAAACCCTGCACTTCATAATACACTCAGAGACCGGGGAATTGAAGAAATCCACGGCATAACCTGGGAGAAAGCGGGTCAGAAAGTTATAGACATATACAAACGGGTGATAGACTCCCGCAGATAATCGGGACTATCTCCGAGCTGACAAGCAATAATAAAATAAATCATAACAAACAATCCGGATACCATCCATCCGACAAAACATATTAAGATGAAATCAATCTGCTTCTATTTCAAGATACATCAGCCCTTCCGTCTGAAGCGTTACCGCTTCTTCGACATAGGCAATGACCACTATTATTATGATGACTTCGCCAACGACGAGATTATCAACCGAATGGCGGAAGTGAGCTATATCCCCATGGCCAATACTCTGTTGGAAATGGTCAAGAATACCAACGGAGCATTCAAGTGTGCCATCGACATCTCCGGCACTGCCATAGAGCAGCTTCAACTTTACGTCCCGGAGTTTATCGACACACTCAAGAAATTGGCTGACACCAAGTGTGTGGAGTTTCTGTCAGGAACTTATGCCCACTCTCTTGCATCGCTCGAAGACCCGGAGGAATTCATGCGCGAGGTCAAGATGCACGACGACCTTATACATAATCTCTTTGGTGTAAAACCCAAGGTATTTGCCAATACCGAGCTGATATATGATGACGACACTGCTCTGCTGATAGCAGCGATGGGTTTCGGAGCATGTCTGACCGAGGGTGCCAAGCATATATTGGGATGGAAATCTCCCAACTATCTGTATTGCAGTGCCGCAGCACCTCAACTGAAGCTACTTCTGACCAATTCCAAGCTGGCTCACGACATATCCGACAATTTCAATAACCCCGAGTGGGCCGAATATCCCCTTACTGCGGATAAATATGTGGATTGGATAGCATCGCTTCCGTCAGAGGAACAGGTGGTCAATCTATATT
>CAMWRB010000154.1 GCA_947176545.1 uncultured Porphyromonadaceae bacterium | reverse complement strand
AGATGGTACAGCCGATGATACTCAACAGTTCTGGATTCAATTCCGGCTCGCACAGGATATAAGCAATCCTCCCGCGCCGATAGAATCGCCCAAAACACGCGCCGGCGAGACGGAGCTTGTCAAGACCGATAACGAGGTCAAAATAGAGTCGCTCGTTGGAGTGTTGTTTGATACGGACAATTCCGGTAATCCCAAAAGCCTCGTGGCATTCTCACGTGCCGCTGATTCAGACATTGTGGGTCCGACCGACAAACTGACGACCGTCCGACTTAACATGGGCCTCAATACACTTTACAAACGCGAGCAGAAATATCGCCTCTATGTGTTTGCCAATTTACCCGGCACTTCCGATGCCAACTATGCCGCACTGAAAGCCGCCCAAGGAAAATCTTTCTCAACTGTGCAACAGATGGTGGCCGCTATCCCGTACTCGTATCCGGCGGAAAATAAAGGCATAGCTCTCGGAACATCCGTTGAGGACGGACTTAAAATTATGGTATGGCTCAAACAGGGAGAGAAATATGATGAACAACATCCATACATAGTGCAGGTTGAGTCCTCGGACCCCGAGAACGCTTCGAAAAATGATGCGACCCTCTCCCTGACTCCGATGCAAGCCCGATTTGACTTTGTGAGCCGCCCGGGTATCAGCGACTTCACTTATCCTGTCAACTTTGTCGTTGATGATGAGGAGAAACCGGAAATAAAAGTGAAATTTGTCAATTATAACGTCGTTTCACCCGCCATGCAGGTGTACTACTTTCAGAACGGAAAAGTCAGCGACAAGTCGATAGCTTCACCTGCATCGGGACTTTCAGCTCAGACATCACTACTCTCCTCACTGTATAGTTCCATATATGTACCGGAGTTCGTTCCCTCTGTCGCCGGCAATAAGAAACTGAAATTCGCAGATGTGACATATATTGCACTAAGGGCAGTCCCGGTCGTCGATGCGACATGTACCGCTCCAAAGGATGTCAAGGATGCCATCAATTCCGCCAATGCCGCTACCAAGGCTGCTACACCGCTCTGGTATTACGATGACGGGCAATTCCAGTCCGGACTTACGACAGCCTCACACGATGGTGAGTCCAACTGGCATAAAATCACATACGACCCCGAGTTGCGCGATTACGGCCTGAACTATTATCACGCCGTCCGCCACTCCGCCGGAGCTGACGATGACATATACTCCGGGCTCGAATATGGTGTGGTGCGTAATTATATCTATCAGATAGGTATTGAATCCGTCTCCGCCCTTCCCCACCCGTTTGACCCTCAGACCACACCGGTCGAGAATAACAGAGAAGACATCAGCCTCCGCATCAACCCGCCTAAAGAATGGTTCTACCACCGTATAGGAACAACTCTGACATTCGATTGACCTCTCGACTCACCCCTTTCCTAACGACATATATCTATTACAGCATATATTCTCATCATGATACGTAAGTTTCTATATCTTATCACATTCATATCCCTGAGCATGATGACGCTCACCGGTTGCAGCGACGACGAGCCGTTCATACCGGGAGCTGACGGGCACACCACACTCAATCTGCTCATTCCCTCGACCGAGACAGCCTTTGCCAACACTCGCGCTGACGATGTGAAAAATGAACATGGCAGCAAACTGGCCTCCGAAGGCCACTTCGAGACACTCGCGGTGGCCGGCTTCTACGATGAGGGTTCTACTCACAAACACTTTTTCGCAGAGCTGACATCCGACATCGCCACGACTGTCGACGAGGTCTATCGCAGTTATAAACTCGCAGTCGTGCCGGGTAATTACACTCTCTATATCATGGCCAATATACCGACGGCGTCGCTCGCTGACAGACTGAAAAGCACTTCACTCTCATCAGCTGCCACCGAATCGCTGCGCGAAGATGTCGAAGACCTCATATTCACCTATCAGGGTAGCGACAGTAATGCTATTCTCCCAAAACCGGAGACAGGACTTCCGATGGCTCTGAAGACTACTGCACAACTGAATGACGGTGACAACAAGAGTATCGTCGCTACACTCGGATATGTATGTGCCAAGGTTCGCCTCACTGTCATCTATAACGGTGTTTTCGGCAATACACCCTTTAAGATTAACGGACTCTCCGCCAAAAATCTCTACTCACCGACCTCAATATTCATTCCCGCCAATGCTCATGGTACCGGTAACACCAAGTTGTCAGCCAATATCGCAGGCAATGCTCCTCATTATCCCTTGACTGATACTGAAGCAGACAAGACTCTCGAACAGTGGCTCTCTGATGATATTTCAAATACGAATACAGACCAGATAGACCTTATCACTTCAGGCAAGACCGCTATCACCGGAGAGGGATGGCAGCGATTCGTATGGCAACAGACGGCATATATCCCCGAGGCTGTCGGCAAATCGGCTGACCCGACAACACTGACACTCATCACCTCCAAGGGTAATAAGGATATCACATTCGGATGTAACGACGGTGTATCATCACACACTCCTGAGGCCTCCGACATTCACCGCGGACACTTCTATGATATAGTGGCTATGGTGGCAGATAACGGTGAGGTAACTCTCAAGTGGCAGGTTCGCAGCTGGGAGCCTGTCGATATGTCCGTACAACTTGCCGGCCTAAGCAATCTATATATTGCCGAGACTCACATCTGTACACTCAAGGAGACTGCTCTCACCGGCAGCCAACCCTACGAAATCGCTTACGAGACCAAATCACCGGCTCTCTCATTTGATATACCGAAAGTCACTCTCCCCGGTATGACTGCGGCAATGCCCCTGTTTGTGGTTGAAGAGGACAGGGACAACGGAGTCATACGTGTAAAACTCAACGCCAATCTTCCTGACGACCTTAGTGACTCCTATTATCTTGAAGAGTATGATTGCACTCCGGGCTTCTGGGTCGTTTCGGGCAACATCCGCAAGTTCGTTCAGGTCGACTGGATTAACCTTGAGAAGTATGTACGCATACTTCCTGACGATATGAATATCTATATCAGCAATATCGTCAATACCAGCACTACGCAGAATTACTATTTCGACTATGCTACCAATGCCGGAAATCTCAAGATAGTGCTCTCCGAATTTGAAAACAATAATAAAAACCAATATAACGGGACTACCAATCTGAACGGAGTCTACCTCACTATTTGCGACGTGGACAAGAATCCGCTCAGTACTCCGTATCCCCTGCAAAATCTTCAGTCCGACGAAAACCTGCTGTCAACCATTGGACAGTTGCCCGGTGTGGAGAACTATCCCGATGACGGGTTCCTCTGTCTGAGTATTGTAGACCCTTCCAATCCTACATATTTCTCCAGAACTATATCCGGAACATTCACGGTCACCGCAGACGGACTTGACCCCGATACGGCCAACTTCCGTATCTCCCCTGTTCCGACAGTATACACCATACACTTCCGTGATGTAAACAACTCATGGGGGATGCCTCACATCTATGTCTATCAACCCCTCGAATATAACGGCTACGAAGTTTACGGTCTGAATAATGAGAATAATGCAAATGTTAATCTTAACTGGCTGGAGTACTCATTTACAGGCAATATGGCGTTCAAGGGATGGAAAAAGGATGGCGGTACAATAAACAATCTTGCTATCCAGACTTCTGACTTCAATGATGGCGGAGGCTCTCCGGTCAAAGGATATCATGTAGGCACATCATGGGGCAATCCAAGTGGAGGAAGCGGTGGTACTCTTCCAACGGACTATTATGCTCCTGTAACGCTTGTAGATTATAGTAAATCCAACTGTACAACTTGTAAAAACTCGGGGCCGTTTCAGCTTTGGCCCGGCGGCGGTATGCGCAAGGAGACTATCGGAGGTGTGACATGGTGGACAATTGAACTTCCTCTGCTTGCCAAGCCTGAAAAGGCATTGGTCATGTTCACTGACGGACATGACCGAGATTCGGGAACCAGATATCCGGGAGGTGGAGTACCCGGTCTTCCACTGCCTAACTATGCTGACCGTGAGGCCTGGTTCCTGTATAACGCGTCCGACGCTGTTCACGAGTTCAGCGACGACCGTCCGACATCCGGCGGTGGTGGAGGTGGTAGTGTAACCAACCGAAAAGCAGCTCTTTACTGGCATCAAAATAATTTCGGTGGTGCGACACAGATGTGTTTGTTCACCAACAAGAATGACAACTGGAATC
>CAMWRB010000153.1 GCA_947176545.1 uncultured Porphyromonadaceae bacterium | reverse complement strand
GTCCCCACCAGAGCTGACGGCTGATGCACCAGTCCTGAATATTCTCAAGCCATATACGGTATGTAGATTTATATTTCTCAGGTACGAAGCGGATTAAATCATCCATCACGGGAGCCAGGGCGATGTCGGCAAAGTGTTGCATCCGTATAAACCATTGCAGTGACAGACGTGGTTCGATAGGAACCTTGGTGCGTTCGGAGTAACCCACGTTGTTGGTGTAATCCTCAACTTTCTCCATCAGTCCGGCCTCCTGCAAATCACGTGCTATCTCCTTGCGGACATCAAAACGGTCTTTGCCGGCGTATTTGCCTCCATATTCATTGAGTGTGCCATCCTCATTGAAGATGTCGATAGTCTCAAGATGATGATTCTTGCCGAGCATATAGTCGTTCTTGTCATGAGCCGGTGTCACCTTGAGACAACCGGTGCCGAATTCGATATCGACGTATCTGTCTTCGATGACCGGGATTTCACGCCCTACGAGCGGCACAATCACACGTTTCCCCTTGAGCCATTCATTTTTCGGGTCCTTGGGGTTGATACACATGGCAGTATCGCCCATGATGGTTTCGGGACGTGTGGTGGCAACGATGGCATAGCGTCCGTCAGGGTCGCCGGCAACCTTATATTTCAGATAGTACAGTTTGCTGCTCTCCTGAACGTAATTGACCTCGTCATCAGAAATGGCTGTCCGGTTTTTGGGGTCCCAGTTGACCATCCGGAGTCCGCGATAGATTAGTCCTTTATCGTACAGGTCGCAGAACACTTTAGTGACGCTGCGGCTACGCATCTCGTCCATTGTGAAAGCGGTGCGTTCCCAGTCGCATGAGGCACCGAGCTTGCGCAACTGTGTCAGAATGATGCCGCCGTGTTTGCGTGTCCAGTCCCAGGCGTGTTCAAGAAACTGCTCGCGACTCAGGTCTGTCTTTTTGATACCCTCTTCGGCAAGTTTGGCTATCACTTTAGTCTCTGTCGCAATCGCGGCATGGTCAGTGCCGGGCACCCACAGCGCATTCTTACCCATCATGCGGGCACGGCGCACCAGAATATCCTGGATGGTATTGTTGAGCATATGCCCCATATGAAGCACACCGGTGACGTTGGGTGGGGGAATGACTATGCAATATGGTTCCTTATCATTCGGCTCGGAATGAAACAGGCCGTGTTCCATCCAATACTCATACCATTTATCCTCAACCTCTGCCGGGTTATACTTAGGCGCAAGTTCGCTCATGTTTTATTTCGTCTAATATAAATATTGTAAGTCGGGTGGTGATGTTGTCCCGACTTGAGTTTACACATTAATAACGCAAATATAATAAAAATCCCGTAATATGGGCGTGTATAAATACATTTTTTACACTACCTCTTTCGCGGTATATCGCATATTACAGCATAGTAACTATCCCCAGAAGAGATAAGCGATAGCGACGGCAGCGACTGCTCCGGTAATGTCGGCCAACAGGGCGTAGCCGGCGGCATAGCGTGTCTTCATGATGCCTACACTGCCGAAATAAACGGCCAGAATATAAAAGGTAGTGTCGGTGCTGCCGCGGACTGCCGCCGACAGTCTGCTCACAAATGCGTCTGCCCCCTGAGCCTGCATGACGTCGAGCATCATGGCGCATGAACCACTGCCGCTCAGCGGCTTCATCAGCATTGTCGGGAGCGCACCGACCCAACGGCTGTCGAAACCGAGAAAGTTTACCAAATCCTCAACCCATCCGGTGAAAATATCGAGTGCTCCGCTTGCTCTGAACATCCCTATGGCTACGAGTATGGCCACAAGATAGGGGATAATCATTACGGCGGTCTTGAACCCCTCTTTAGCCCCCTCTATAAAGGTGTCATAGACATTTATCTTCTTACGGATGCCCGCTATGAGGAAAGTGATAATGACACTGAAAAGGATGAAATTGGCACCGAAAGTGCTGTACAGTTCCACCTTGTCTGCGGGCAACGACATGAAAAACCATGCTACACCACCTACGATAACTGCCAGTCCAAGCAGCCAGCTCCAGATGACCCAATCCATACGGATGCGCTGTTTCAGGCATAATGCGGTCAAGCCGACCAGAGTGGCAATCGCTGTGGCCAGCAGAATCGGTATGAATACGTCTGTCGGATTGGCGGCTCCTCCCTGAGCCCTGTACATCATGATAGAGACGGGTATCAGGCAGAGTCCCGAGCTGTTGAGGACCAGAAACATTATCATCGCATCCGTAGCAGTGTCTTTCCTGTCGTTGAGCTTCTGCATCTCCTGCATGGCGCGCAGTCCCATGGGTGTGGCCGCGTTGTCGAGTCCGAGCATATTGGCCGAAATGTTCATAAAGATAGCTCCCATTGCCGGGTGTCCTTTCGGGATGCCAGGGAACAGCCGTGAGAAGAACGGTGATATGGCACGTCCCATAGTTTCCACTGCTCCGGCGCGTTCACCAATCTTCATTATCCCGAGCCAAAGCGTCAGCACTCCCGTCAAGCCGAGACTGACTTCAAAGGCAAATGCAGCCTGAGTAAAACTGCTGTTCATTATATCGCTCCATATGGTGAGGTCACCGTAAGCGAGGGTGCGTCCCAGAGCTATAGCAAAAGCTATAGCCAGAAAGGAAATCCATATCCAGTTGAGTATCATATTGTCATCTGTATCAAAGACCTTCTCAAAGGGAATCTTAATTTATATTCATATTTTTAGAAATATGTATTTTTAAGGAGAAATCAGTCGCATTCGCCGGGATGGTAATGGTGTTTGGCATGGCATTCGGTCATTCCGCGGTCGATGATTATATGACGGTTGGCCATGCCTGAGATTACGGACATCTCATGGCTTACAAGCACTATTGTCGTTGTACGGGATATCTCCTCAATGATAGAGTAGAGTTGATATTCAAACTGCTTGTCTACGTATGAGAGGGGTTCATCAAGCACAAGAACTTCCGGTCGTGATATGATAGCGCGGGCTAAAAGCGTACGTTGCAATTGTCCGCCGGAGAGTACACCGACCGGACGTTGAGGAATGCCGTTTATGCCGCACAAGGCCACAACTTCATCATATCGCTCCATATAATCTTTCGGGAGGCGACCGAAAAAACCGGACACCAATCCCGACATGACAGTCTCTTTTACCGTAATCGGGAACTTGGTGTCTATCATACTCTTCTGCGGGAGGTATCCTATCTTCAGTTTGCCTTCGAAGGAATCTCCGGAGCAGTATGTCACTGTCCCGGATGAGGGTTTGAGCAATTTCAGCATGATACGCAACATGGTAGTCTTACCTCCACCGTTAGGACCGCTGATGGCCATAAAATCACCTCTGTTCAGGGTGAGATTGATATCATGGAGTATGATGTCGCCGTCATACTCTTTAGACACATTTTCCAATCTTATCAGTTCGGAGGATAATCTCTTATTGCTCATAAGCAGATGGTTACAATTATTTACTTTTAAGCCGGTGTCCTAACTGTTCCATGTTGCGGAACCATTCATAATCGTTGAGTGACAGTTCATATATGGGGATGTCAAGATGACGTGCCATTTCAGTCATCTGTGGCAACATATGTCCGCGCTCAATCACGAATGCAAAAGGTTGTGTCTCCCGGGCGTATTCGATGCTCTCCTTCAGATAGCGCGGAGAGGCTTCTTTGCCCGATTCCTCCAACGCGACCTGCCGGATTCGGTAATCGCGGGCGAAATAGGACAATATGGGGTGCATCACAATAACGGTATGACTTCCTTTCTCCTCACATGCCTGACGGATATCTTGATAAAGAACTTTGTCAAGCGAGTCGAGGCGATTGATGAGTCGATGGTGATTTTCACGGTAATATGCGGCATTCGCGGTGTCTATTTCGCATACGAGTGCAAGCATATTATCGGCAATGATGCGGGCATTGGCAACGGAGCTGAACAGGTGTGGGTCGGTGTCGTGGCTGTGTCCGGCTTCGTGACTGTGGTCGGCGTGATGGTCTCCGTTTATTTTCGATTCTATCTCAACGCGATTGTGTGTTCCGGAAATGATGTCAATCCCATCTGTAACGTCTACGATATTCACATTTCTGAAATTGTCATGGATGAGTTGGCCGAGGCGTTGTTCAAATCCGGGGGTGGATGTGGTCAGATAATATCTGCTGTCTGCAACTTGCCTCAGAGTGGCGATGGTTGGGTCAAAATTTTCAGGGTCGGAAC
>CAMWRB010000152.1 GCA_947176545.1 uncultured Porphyromonadaceae bacterium | reverse complement strand
ATAGTGTAGTAATCGTCATGCCGAACTTGACATATGGATTCAAAAGTACGAATGAGACAATCCGCAGCTGACCGGTAAACTGCCAATCCTTGTTATCCGCACCGGGTACCGAGCCGGTATTCAGTATGATTGAAGCTGCAGAAGAAACAGCCTTTGCCGAGGTAAAGATATCACTGTTATCGCCGACCACGAGCGAAAGGTCATCGACATTGTCGAGCGAATACCGTGACAAGTCTATTGTACCGTTCTGTGCATCACTTAAAGGCACTCCATCGTATATCACTCCGGTATGACCGGAACCGAGACCTCTGGCAGACACGGTCTTCATTCCGCCCGCACCACCGTAGTCGCGGATGTTGAGTCCCGGCAGACGGTGTAAAGCATCCGTAATATCCGTGACACCGATAGCTTTCATACGCTCCTCATCCATATTGAAGACGGGAGCGGCCGATGACACCTCCTCCTTGATACGATTGGCACGTACCTCGAACTCATCCAACATATAATATAATGAGTCAGGTGTCTCAGCCAAAAGTGGTTGAGCACCCGAAACGATTACAGCGGCCAATGTACCGCGACAAAATAACTTTGATGCCGTTGATTTCATAAGTTCTCTTTTCCTCGAAAGAGCGGTTATACTTCAATTACTGTCTTATTGCTCAGACAGTAATGAAAACGGCAGGTCTTCGGACTTGTTCCGGTATTCGGCTTGTCTTCCCGGCACTCTGTAGCGAGTGACAGTGACATCAGCAGCCGCACCTAAAAGGAACTTACCGCAGCGGGACTGTCCGGGATTTACACCCGGTTCCCTATTAATGGCGCAATGCCAACCGTTTATACGGCAAAAGTAATATAAAAATTTATATCGGCAAAGAATTATCCAAAAATGTTATCGATGCCTTATCACCCTCAGTACCTCTGTCGCTATCCTATCGTAATACCGGAGAAGCCCATGAAGGCCATTGCCAGAATACCGGCTGAAATCAGTGCCAACGGTACGCCACGCATGGCGCGCGGTACGGCTGTCAGTTCCAGCTGCTCCCGTATTCCGGCAAAAATCCATAGAGCCAGTGTGAATCCAAGAGCCGTAGATACTCCGTATGTCAATGATTCCAACAGATTGAACTGCTTCTGAATCACAAGAATGGCTACACCTAACACTGCACAATTGGTCGTAATCAACGGCAGGAAAACTCCCAACGCCTGATATAGAGCCGGGACAGTCTTGCGCATCACAATCTCAAGGAGCTGAACCAAAAACGCAATGACCAGAATAAAGACGATAGTCTGGAGGAATTGCAGCCCGAACGGGTCGAGAATATAGGTCTGCAGCAGCCATGCGACAACCGTTGCCAAGGTCATGACAAATGTCACTGCGGCCCCCATTCCCAACGCCGAGCTTGTCCGCTTGGAGACACCAAGAAAGGGACATATACCCAAAAATTGAGCCAAGACTATGTTGTTGATGAATATGGCTGTAACTATAATGGACAGATATAACATCATATTCGTTTTCTTTTATGAAATTAACTATTACTCCGTTTGTTAAGTTTATATCATTGCCCCTGAGCCCTGAGTCCGCGCAAACGCGATACTATGGCAATCAGATAACCTAACGCTATGAATGCACCGGGAGCGAGCACAAATATCAGCATTCCGTAATCCTCACCAAATACTTCAATACCGAAGATATGACCTGTCCCCAAAAATTCCCGGACTGCTCCCAATAATGTCAGGGCAAAGATAAAGCCGATGCCACAACCCAGACCATCCACTATCGAAGCGATGACTCCATTCTTGCCGGCAAAAGCCTCGGCACGGCCTAACAATATACAGTTCACGACGATGAGAGGGATAAAGATACCTAAGGAGGCATTCAGAGCCGGCATCCAAGCTGTAATCGCCAGCTGCAACACCGTCACAAATGTGGCGATTATCACTATATAAGCCGGTATTCGGACCTTGTCCGGTATCAAGTTCTTGAGCATTGACACGGCTGCATTGGAACATACCAGTACTGCAGCTGTGGCTACTCCCATCATAAGACCGTTCATGGCCGACGAGGTTGTACCGAGTGTTGCACACATACCCAACAGCAACACAAACACCGGATTGGCCGGGATGATACCGTTATATAATAGTTTCAGATATTTAACCTTAATCTTATGTCTGTAATATTTTAACGGATGTGAATTAATGTCGCTCACGTGGCGAAGCGCCGGTCGACGAGTCCTTATATGAGGAATTGAAGTCATTATCCCCGCTGAACTCTCTATAGACCTCATACGCTTCACTAATGATATTCAGGAAGGCGCGCGATGAGATGGTAGCCGCTGTAATACCGTCAATGTCTCCACCATCCTTTGCCGGAATGAAGCGGGATTGTCCCGGGGAACGGCCGATTACACTACGGGCGGCTGTCGGGTCACGAAACCAAAGTTCCATCCTGGCACCGAGACCGGGCGTCTCAGCCTGTTTCAAAACCCTGTAATTGACTATATTCCCTTCATTATCAAACCCGCAAATCAAGACTATATCACCCGAAAATCCATCGAGAGAATAACCCTTGACTGCCGCGCCGACACTACGACCGTCCATTTCAGCCGGGTATATCTCAAATTGTTTTCCATCAACTTCCACACGTTTCATGACAGCCTCAGGGTCATTGTCAAACGGGGGCAACACTTCAGCCAATGCTTCTGTCTGCATACGGCGTGCGCTCGCCTCAATCGGCTCCTTTGTGACGCTATACATCACACCTAAGATTAATCCGGATAGAATGGTGATTATACCTAACGAGAGCACCATATTGGGTAGTGTGGACTTTAGCTTGCTCATGGCTGCACCCCCTTTCTTGCCGCACGGATAAGTGCCTTACGCTCACGCATACCGAAGACTGCGGGACGTGTGTAGCGATTGATTAGCGGTACGAAACTGTTCATAAGCAATATAGCGAACGAAACACCTTCGGGATAAGCGCCATAGCGACGTATGATGATAGTAATCAGGCCTATCATAGCCCCGAAAATCAATTGTCCCTTTGGTGTCATCGGTGAAGTAACGTAGTCTGTCGCCATAAAACAGGCTCCGAGCATCAGCCCGCCGGCCATCAGGTCCAGAGCCGGATTGCCTCCGAACAGCCATGAGAAGAGTGCTGCGGAACCAAGCACACTCACGGGAATATGCCACGTGATGACTCCTCTAAGCAACAGGTAGACGGCACCTATCAATATGGCTATAGCCCCTGTCTCACCAAGAGAACCGTTCATATGACCGACGGCCATATCCAGAAGATTGACGTGTGAAGCGGCATCCGGTTCATACTGCATATATGCGAGCATTGTCGCACCCGTAAATCCGTCTGCACCGGAGGATACCTCAACCGGCCATGTCGTCATGGCCGCGGGAAAGGATATGAGCAGAAAAACGCGGCCTACAAGAGCGGGATTCCAGATATTGCATCCCAACCCGCCGAATGACATCTTACCTATTCCAATAGCCACTACCGAGCCGATGACTGCCATCCACCACGGCAGTATGCTCGGTAAATTGAAAGCCAAAAGAATAGCGGTTATCACAGCCGAGCCATCGAGCAGAGTGGACCGGCGCCCCATACAACGGTCGATAATCCACTCTGTCAGAAGTGAAGAGAACAGGCATATCGCCACAATTCCCGCGGCCCGGAGACCAAAAGTCCATATAGCTACAGCCAGCGCCGGCATCAGCGCAAGCACAACCTGCCACATCAGACGGTCCGTACTGCGTCCGGCATGAATGTGAGGAGAGGGTGATACTATTATCATTTCTTTTGATTTTTACGAATTATGGATTTTGACAATCTAATCGAGTCGAGCAGCGGACGGTATGAGGGGCATATGTATTGACAGCATCCGCATTCGAGACAGTTCATTATACCCCGTTCCTCAGCCTCCTGCTGCAGGTGAAGGCTCGATAATGTCATCAACAGATACGGTTCCAATCCCATCGGACAGACACTGACACACTTGCTGCATCGGACACATTGACGTTCCTCTCCTCGATGAGACTGACTCTCGGGAAGAACCACCACACCGCTTACTGCCTTTGTGACGGGAGCATCCAACGAAACGACAGCTTTGCCCATCATCGGACCGCCGCTGATAATTTTACCGCTGTTCTCCGGCATACCACCGGCTGCCTCTATAAG
>CAMWRB010000151.1 GCA_947176545.1 uncultured Porphyromonadaceae bacterium | reverse complement strand
GATATACGGATGCTCCCTTTTCAGCCCGCCGCAGACTCACCACGCCCTCGACCGACTGACGAGTCGAGACACTGCCGGATAATTTATATTCACACTCGTTGCCCAACGCAGCATAATACTCATCTATACTCTTGGCATACAGCACAAAACCGCGCCGACGCTTACCCTCATAATTGACATTACACAATCCCGTCACTTCCACTCCGGAGCCGGGACTCGACTCCCACCATCGGACTGACTCTGTCAGACAGACGTCCAGACGAGGGAAGACATCGCTCCATATCACATTCTCGTCAGTCACTTTCACTCTCGCCGACGCACGACATGGTACGGCTGAAAGACGCAAATCGAGACACAATACACCCGATATATAATTCCACGCATCAATCCACACCACCGGAGGCTGATAACTCCCGACTCGCATACGCTCCCCCGGCAAACGTCCGCACAAGGAGGCAAAACCCATCATCGGAGACGTAGCGAGACCGGCGGCTGACACTGCGGATAGATATTGCGATATACTCTCCCCGACACTCTTGTAAATCTCCATCCTCACATCGGCCTCCACACCCCCGCTGTCGCCACCGGTTATCCATAGGGCCATCGCATCGTAGGGCGTACGTTCAATATCAAGCCGGACAGCCACACTCAGTGTCACCGGCCCATCCTCGTCCTCAATATAGGGCGACAGTATCGTCGGCCACAAACTCATTTCGCAGACCGGCGCCCCGGGCAACGAAGTGCGGAAACTATACGCCCCGTTGTCACTCCTGACAAGCCACGCCATACGCTCACTGCCGGTCAGCGTCATTATCTCGCCGTAGCTTATGACACTCCGGAGCTCGCCGAAAGTCCCTTTATCCCACCTTCCCAACTCCCGGCGCGATGTATAATTGTCACCGGTCAGCAACATCAACCGGCCATCATCAGCCAACACTATAATCTCATCTCCCACGCTCACCGGTCGCCGCATACCGGGAGGGAGAGTAGCCATGATTTCGCCTCCGACTCCCTCTATCCTCATCTTGCGTTTCGCATCGCCAGAGTCTCCCTCATCGTCACCACCCGAATTATCATCTTCGACTATCCAGCCCGATATCTCACCGTCACGACAATACAACTCCTCTTCGGAACTCTGAGGCACAAATCTGACAGCCACCTTCTTAATCTTTCTGCTCATTGGTAGGTATTTAAAATCTTTTTAGAATCTATCTCACAAAGATACAGTACCCCTGAGCTGACCGTCACAATAAAAATCAATGCCGGAAACAGCATATCTGACATTGACACATATAATCCGTTATCACCCGTCCGCACATAACAATAAGTCCCGATGGCTCATAAAAACCATCGGGACCCGGATATTCTTTATATTCTATCTATTTTATATTCATTCAATACACTAATGATTACTCGGCCCTCTTGACGAGTTCTATCAAATCACCGAGCGTCTTGTGGCCGGTCTCGCGCATCAGTTCCTCACCCTTGCGGAATACTATCCATGTCGGATAGGCCTTTATGTCATACTGCTTCTTCAGACGATGGTCATACGAGGCATCGACACGCATGATATTGACTTTATCACCGAACTCCTTGCGGACACCCTCGGCAAGATATTTGATTTCTACAGCATCCTGCTCGCCTGCATGGATAAATACGGCCAACGAAGGTATTCCTTCACTTATACGGTCTTCAAATGTCTTCATAATATTTCGATTTTTATTAATGATTATATTATCTTCACATACTCGACTTATCCCCCGCTTTTACAGACACCCGATTCCCGCGCTGAGGATAAAAGCCGCATCCCCCTCTCCCTTTATATTTTAAACGCGCAATGAGAGGCAATGGTTTGATTTCTGTCGCGTAAACAAAAAAAATGAGACCTATTCACATAGACCTCATTCCCAAACTTCTTAACAACAATAACAACTTTTTTATCTTTACACCTTGACAGTGTATTTCCTTATGATTAAAACTAAACCTGTAGATTCGATTTGCATTACATCATTAGAACACGCCAAGGAGTGCTATTGTTTATATATCTTATCTAAAAATATGTTAATTTTAACCGATGATTGAACCGGGAGTCAAGTCGCCCTCGGGAGTAATGACACGTAGCGAACCGTCAGGATTGACAGCGCTCAGAATCATACCCTGCGACTCAATCCCCATCATCACACGCGGTGCGAAATTCGCCACAAAGCAGATGTTCTTCCCTATCAGTTCTTCCGGCTCATAGTATGCGGCGATGCCGCTCAAAATCGTACGACCACCCATACCGTCATCAATTGAGAACTGCAGCAGTTTCTTCGATTTCTTGACTTTTTTGCAGTCCGTTACGCGACCTATACGGATGTCCATCTTCTCAAACTCGTCGAATGCCACATCGGCCTTTACACTTTCGGGTTGCCATGCCTTGAGCTCGTTGGCTTTCTTCGTATCAAGCAGCTTCTGTACCTGCGCCTCAACCACGCTATCCTCTATCTTCTCAAACAGAAGGGGGAGTTGCGCGATGTGACGGCCCGCGGGCACCAAATCAAAGTCTCCCGCCATCGACCATTTCATCTCCGGCAATCCCAACGCCTCGGCTATCTTCGCCGAACTGAACGGCGTAAACGGCTCGAACACAACGGAAAGCTGGGCACACAACTGTATGGCAAGATTCAATATCGTCTTCACACGTTCCGGGTCGGTCTTATACAATTTCCACGGCTCGGAATCAGCCAGGTACTTATTGCCTATACGGGCTACATTCATAGCCTCCTTGAGACCCTCACGGAATTTATAATTGTCAAGACATTCCGACAGACGGGTTACACTCTCACGCACCTCGGCCATCATTGACTCATCCTCGGCGGTCAGCACACCGCGGGACGGCACTTCACCGCCGTAATACTTATTGACCAGCACCACAGCACGATTGACGAAGTTGCCGTAGACAGCCACCAACTCCGAATTGACGCGCGACTGGAAGTCTCGCCATGTGAAATTATTATCCTTGGTCTCCGGAGCATTGGCTGTAAGGACATAACGAAGCTCGTCCTGACGCTCCGGCAGCTCCTCAAGATATTCATGAAGCCATACGGCCCAGTTGCGCGAGGTCGATATCTTGTCATCCTCCAGATTGAGGAACTCATTGGCCGGAACATTCTCAGGCAGATTATAAGTACCGTCGGCCATCAGCATCGACGGGAATACAATGCAATGGAACACGATATTATCCTTGCCGATGAAATGTATCATCTTGGTCTCGGGGTCTTTCCACCAACGCTCCCAGTCATCACCGACACAATCTATCGTATTGGAGATATATCCTATCGGAGCGTCAAACCATACGTAGAGCACCTTGCCCTCTGCTCCCTCGACGGGAACGGGGATACCCCAATCGAGGTCACGCGACACCGCGCGGGGCTGCAGACCCATATCAAGCCATGACTTGCACTGACCGTACACATTGCTCTTCCACTCTTTGTGACCCTCAAGTATCCATTCGCGCAATGCCGGCTCCCACTTGTCCAGAGGAAGATACCAGTGAGATGTCTCCTTGAGCACCGGCACGTTACCCGTAATGGCCGAACGAGGATTGATAAGGTCTGTGGCATTGAGCGAAGTGCCGCATTTCTCGCACTGGTCACCATAGGCTCCTTCGTTGCCGCAATGAGGGCATGTACCGGTGACATAGCGGTCGGCCAGAAACTGTTTGGCCTCCTCATCATAAAGCTGCTCAGAGGTTTTCTCTATGAACTCACCCTTATCATAGAGGCGCTTGAAGAAGTCGGACGCCACACGACGGTGAGTCGCTGAAGTGGTACGGCCGTAGACATCGAACGATATACCGAGTTTCTCAAACGATGCCTTGATAATATTGTGGTAACGGTCTACGATATCCTGAGGAGTGACACCCTCGGCCTTGGCCTTGATAGTGATTGGCACACCATGCTCGTCGCTACCGCCGATAAACAGCACCTCCTCACCCTTGAGTCGCAGATAGCGTGCATATATATCAGCCGGCACATATACACCGGCCAGATGACCGATATGCACCGGTCCGTTGGCATACGGCAACGCCGACGTAATCAATGTTCTCTTAAATCTCTTGTCCATATAATCTCTCTTATTCTATTATCAGATGCACTTACAGAACTTATAAATCTTATAAATCTTATAAATCTTATAAATCTTATAAATCTTATAAATC
>CAMWRB010000150.1 GCA_947176545.1 uncultured Porphyromonadaceae bacterium | reverse complement strand
CCGGTAGGCATGGTGGATTTTTATGACATCGCTCCCCGCGACCGACACGCATCTGTTGCAATACTGATACTACCGCGATACCGGAATGCCGGTCTGGCCACAGAGATGATTGGGATAGCGACTGAGTTTGCCTGCAAGACTGTCGGACTCGTATCGCTCGCAGCATTCGTTCACACGGACAATACTGCATCATATAAGGCTTTCCGGCACAACGGATATAATGAGGCGGGACGACTTGCCGGATGGCACTTTTCAGAGGGGAGACTCAAAGATGTTTTCCTCATGCAATATATCTCAACCTAAGGGGGCACGACAGCGTTTATAATGTATGGAAAACATTAAAATACATAAAGGTGACGTTCTTGTATCCTCACCATTGCTGACTGACCCCAATTTCAATCGGTCGGTGGTCCTGATACTTGACCGTGATACGGATAGAGGTTATATCGGACTTATCCTCAACCGTCAGCTTGACCTGACTATTCAGGAACTTCTGGATATAAAGAACAGTAAGATTGAGACACCGGTTTTTAATGGAGGACCGGTGGATTTGCAACGGCTTTTCTGGCTGCATACCATGGGACCGGATATTATCAAAGGTGCATCAGAGGTTATGCCCGGCATATATATAGGTGGCAATTTCGAGGACTTGCAGACTTATGTCGAGAGCTCAGGAAAGTCTGAAGGGCACTTCAGATTATATCTCGGTTACAGCGGTTGGACCAAGGGACAGTTGGAAAAGGAGATAGAGATGGGAGCATGGCAGGTGAACGGTCTTGTCGACCCGGCCGTCATCATGTCAGGTGAAGGTGAAACATTCTGGCGCAACAATGTCAAAGCACTTGGACCCTCATTCCGACACTGGCTCATGCTCCCCACTGACCCGTCTTTGAACTAATGAAAATATCCCGCATTACTCCTTGTATAAATTTCCCATACTGATTGACTCCTCTGATTTGCCTCAGATTTATCAAAAATTTTGACATTTTTCCAACAAATAAGGGATAGGTCTGATTTTTTTGCTATTTTTGCAATTCTAATCTATTTAAGGTAAGAAATGATTGTTTTAAAATTCGGTGGTACATCTGTAGGCACGGCCGCCAATCTGGCCAACGTCAAAAGGATTGTAGAGGGTCTTGACTCTCCCGCTGTCGTGGTGGTATCCGCTCTTGGCGGACTCACAGATATGCTTATAGCCACTGCCAAAATGGCAGCTTCGGGCAATCAGGAATATCTCAAAGAGATGGAAGCGATTTCGCTGCGTCATCACAACATTGTAAGCGATGTTATTAAGCCCGGTGCCGGGTTATCTACGCTCGCAAAGATTGATCCTCTTTTACAGGACCTCAAGAGACTCTATGACGGCGTATGCCTGATTGGAGACCTCCCGGAACGCACCCTCTGTCAGATTGTATCACTCGGCGAACGTATGTCTTCAATTATTGTTGCCGATATGATTGAAGGTGCATCTCACCATGATTCGTTACAATTTATCAAGACAGAAAAATGGTATGACCGAAATATTGCAGCCACTGAACTCACCACTGAATTGATTCAAGCCGAGTTTACATCAGACACCAAATATCCGGTTGTAGTCGGAGGATTTATAGCCACAGACAAGAATACGGGCGAAATTACCAACCTCGGACGAGGTGGTTCTGACTATACCGCGGCATTGATTGCTGCCGCTCTCGATGCTGAAGTACTCCAGATTTGGACTGATGTCGACGGATTTCTCACCTCCGACCCGCGTATCATACCCGAGGCTCATGTCGTGCCGCGTATGTCATTTGTAGAAAGTATGGATTTGTGTACATACGGTGCCAAAGTCATATATCCCCCTACCATTTATCCTGTGTTCCATAAGAATATTCCGATACGAATCCTCAATACCTTTCATCCGGAGGTGGAGGGAACGTATATCGCGGACTCCTGCGAATTTAAGGGAATTCAGCGGAATGATATTGCGGGCATATCTTCTCTTAAAGGGACATCGCTCTTTTCACTGCGCGGACGGCTCATTGCCAACGAGCAGAATGTTCACAGCCGCGCCGTCAATGCACTCTCGTGCCAAGGCATTTCAATTCTGTTGATGACTCAATCCCCGGAGGAGACACTCTTCTCGTTTGCTATTGACTCACGTAATTCCGAAAGAGCCGTCAGGCTGCTTAAAGAGGAATTCGCTCCGGAACTTGTAGAACGCGACCTCGAAGTTATCGAGGTCACCGACAGGCTCGCCACACTCGCTGTCGTGGGTGACGGAATAAGAAATATCCCCGAAATCAGCAATATCATCATCGATATATTGGAATTGCAGGGAATAAAAGTGCTTGCCATGTCTGATAAGGCGTCCGAAACTACTGTTTCATTTGTTATATATGAAGATAGTGTGCATGAAGCGTTGAGCACATTGCATACTCAATTCTTCACTAATGACAAATAATATGGAAATTAAAGATGCCAAATTTGAGATAAGTAATGTCGATGTGCGCAAATGTCCTGACACTGATGTGCCGGAGTACGCATTCATCGGACGTTCAAATGTAGGTAAGTCTTCACTTATCAATATGCTCACACGGCGCAAGTCGCTTGCAAAGACTTCTCAAACCCCGGGTAAGACACTACTTATCAATCATTTCAATATCAACAACGGAAGTTGGTATCTGGTAGACTTGCCGGGTTACGGATATGCCGCCCGCGGCAAGCAGCAACGTGATGAAATAAAGCGTATTATTGAGAGTTATATTCTCAATCGCCGACAGATGGAATGTCTGTTCGTCCTCATCGACATCAGACACAAACCTCAGGCGATAGACCTTGAATTTCTTGAATGGCTCGGTGAGAACAGCGTTCCGTTTGCCATCGTGTTCACAAAAGCAGACAAGCTGGGTACCAACGCGGGAGCTGCGATGGTCGAAGATTATAAGAAGGTTCTTCTCAGGCATTGGGAGGAATTGCCGCCGATTTTTATCACCTCGTCAGAGAAGACTCGAGGACGTGATGAGATTTTAGACTATATCGAGGCTATAAATAAGGTCGTCAAGGCTCATCAGGAGACAGACTCAGACGTTCAAGATGTCAATCTGTCCGAAGAGACTCCCTCGGAAAATGATATACCTTAAATCCAAATACAGACTCGTCTGAATGACTCTCTGCGGGTCTGAAAATATTAATCAGTATTTAACAACACAATTACACCATGAAAACAATTGCTTTTGCCTCCGACCACGCCGGCTATCAACTCAAGAAAGAGATTGAGAAGTATGTAGAAAGTCTTGGCTACGCAGTCCGGGACTACGGCACTGACAGTGAAGAGTCTTGTGATTATCCCGATTATGCCCATCCCGCCGCTCTCGCCGTGGAGAATGGTGACGCGGACTTCGGTATCGCCATGTGCGGTTCGGGCAATGGTATCCAGATGACCCTCAACAAACATCAGGGAATCCGCGCGGCTCTCTGCTGGCTTCCGGAAATTGCATCGCTCGCCAAACAACACAATAACGCCAACATTCTCGTTATGCCGGCACGATTCCTAACTCTCGATGAGGCTAAAGCTATCGTTGATGCTTATCTCAATGCTGAGTTTGAAGGTGGCAGACATCAACGTCGTATTGACAAGATACCTGTTTAATAATGTCTCTTAATTCCATCGAAAAATATACTGTCGGACTCCGTGATATGCGAATATTCGCATATCACGGAGTTATGCCGCAGGAGAACCGTGTGGGCAACGAATACAGGGTGAATTGCAGTGTTTCATATATCACCTCCGGTGAGAATAATGACAATATCGACAACACCATTTCCTACGCTGACCTGCACGCGGTGATAGAAAAGGAAATGAAAATACCGTCAAAACTGTTGGAGACGGTATGTCACCGCATTGCAAGTTCCGTCCGAGAGCTTTGGCCTCACATCACAGATGGTGAAATCGAGATTGAAAAGACCACACCCCCTATCGCAGGTGTAACCGGCTCAGTCTACGTGAGATTGGAGTTCTGAATAGAGCGTTCAATGACCCGGTGCAACCTCAATCCAAAAACACTTTCGCTGAAAAATACGCTGAAAAAATCAAAATAGGCTAAAAAAATCAGTGAAATATTTGGTCAGATGAAAAAAAAGCGGTAACTTTGCAACGCAAAAAGGGAAAATATTGGTCCGTTAGCTCAACTGAATAGAGCATCTGACTACGGATCAGAAGGTTGCAGGTTTGA
>CAMWRB010000149.1 GCA_947176545.1 uncultured Porphyromonadaceae bacterium | reverse complement strand
ATCACGGAGAGGGCGACAAGACTGTCGTGCTGGTGGATTGCGGTGTCAAACACAACATAATACGCTGTCTGACGCGTCGCAATGTGCGTGTGGTGCGTGTCCCGTGGGATTATGACTTCAATTCCATCCCGCATGACGGCATATTTATCTCCAACGGACCGGGCAATCCGGATATGGTCGATGTCACTGTCCGGCATCTCAGGAAAGCATTGGAGGGAGACAAGCCTATATGCGGCATATGTATGGGCAACCAGTTGCTCTCGAAGGCAGCCGGAGCCAAGACCTACAAGCTAAAGTACGGTCACCGCTCACACAACCAGCCTGTCCGCAAGATTGGCACTGACTCATGTTTCGTCACTTCACAGAACCACGGTTTCGCTGTCGATGACAAGACTTTACCCTCAGACTGGGAACCCCTGTTTGTCAATATGAACGACAATACCAACGAGGGCATACGTCACAAGACCAAACCATTCTTCTCAGCTCAGTTCCATCCGGAAGCCTCCTCCGGTCCGAAGGATACGGAATTCCTGTTTGATGATTTCATAGCCCTCTTGTAATAAGGAGACAAGCACCAATATTTCGTCCAAGGTCGTTGGCTGCAGCCACGACGATAATAAATTTCCACTCAGATATGAACGATAATCATAATATCGACCCGACAATAAAGAAAGTGCTGCTCCTCGGCAGCGGAGCACTCAAAATCGGTGAGGCCGGCGAATTTGACTATTCCGGTTCCCAGGCTCTGAAAGCTATGAAAGAGGAAGGCATCACCACCGTGCTGATAAATCCCAACATCGCTACGGTGCAGACCTCGGAGGGATTTGCCGACAAGATTTACTTCCTCCCTGTCACACCCGAATATGTCGAGAAAGTTATAGAGAAAGAGCGTCCCAACGGTATACTGCTGGCTTTCGGAGGCCAGACCGCACTCAACTGCGGAGTCAAGCTGTATGAGAGCGGTGTGCTCGAAAAGTATGGCGTCAAAGTGCTCGGCACTCCGGTTCAGGCCATTATAGACACCGAAGACCGCGAACTCTTCGTCCGCAAGCTCGATGAGATTGGTGTCAAGACCATCAAGAGTCAGGCGGTCAATACTATCGAGGAGGCTACTGCTGCTGCCCGCAGACTCGGATATCCGGTCATAGTACGTGCCGCATACGCGCTGGGCGGACTCGGTTCTGGATTCTGTGACAACGAGGAGGAGCTGCGCGCGCTCACCGAAAAAGCGCTCGCCTTCTCACCGCAGGTTTTGGTCGAAAAGTCGCTCAAGGGGTGGAAAGAGGTGGAATATGAGGTGGTACGTGACCGATTCGACAACTGTATCACCGTCTGTAACATGGAGAACTTCGACCCCCTCGGCATCCATACCGGCGAGAGTATCGTGGTCGCTCCCTCACAGACACTCACCAACGAGGATTACCACTATCTGCGCAAACTGGCGATTAAGATTATACGTCATATCGGCATTGTGGGCGAATGTAACGTACAGTATGCTTTCGACCCCGAATCAATGGATTACCGTGTCATCGAGGTCAATGCCCGCCTGAGCCGTTCATCAGCGCTTGCATCCAAAGCAACGGGCTATCCGCTGGCTTTCGTGGCCGCGAAGCTCGGTCTCGGATACGGACTCTTTGACCTGCGCAATTCAGTCACTCACGAGACTACAGCTTTCTTCGAGCCGGCACTTGACTACTGTGTCGTCAAAATCCCGCGCTGGGATTTGGGTAAGTTCCACGGCGTGCGTCGCGAGATAGGCTCCTCGATGAAGTCCGTCGGTGAGGTCATGGCGATTGGACGTACGTTTGAGGAGGCCATGCAGAAAGGGCTGCGCATGATAGGACGCGGCATGCACGGATTTGTCGAGAACAAGGACTTCCGCATAGACGATATCGATGCCGCCCTCTCCCAACCTACCGACAACCGTATCTTCGTCATAGCCAAGGCTATGAAGGAAGGCTATACCGTGGACCGCATTCACGAGCTCACTAAAATCGACCGCTGGTTTCTCTATAAGTTGTACAATATCATGGAGACTTCACGCGAGCTCGACAAGTACAATTCGCTTGAGGAACTTCCGGACGAGCTGATGCGCCTGGCCAAGCAACAGGGCTTCAGCGACTTCCAGATAGCACGCTCGGTGCTCGGTCACACCGGCGGCACTGCTGAGGATATAAGCCTGCAGGTACGCCGTCACCGCATCTCACGTGGCATAACACCGGTGGTCAAACAGATTGACACCCTCGCGGCCGAATATCCCGCACAGACCAATTATCTGTATATCACATACAACGGTACGGAGAACGACATTCAGTATGAGGGTGACCACCGCTCAGTGGTAGTGCTCGGCTCGGGCGCCTACCGCATCGGGTCAAGCGTCGAGTTCGACTGGTGTTCGGTCAATGCGCTGATGACCGTCAAGAATGAGGGATGGCGTTCAGTGATGATTAACTACAATCCGGAGACCGTATCTACCGATTATGATATGTGTGACCGACTCTACTTCGACGAGCTTACATTCGAACGTGTCATGGATATCCTTGACCTCGAACAACCTCACGGCACCATCCTCAGCGTCGGCGGACAGATACCCAACAATCTGGCGATGAGACTCGACGAACAAGGAGTCAATATCCTCGGCACATCGGCCAAAAGTATCGACAATGCCGAAGACCGCCATAAATTCTCCTCTATGCTCGACCGTCTCGGCATCGACCAGCCACGTTGGAAAGAACTGACCAACATGGATGACATCAATGCGTTCATCGACGAGGTCGGCTTCCCGGTGCTGGTTCGTCCGAGTTATGTACTCTCCGGAGCGGCGATGAATGTCTGCTCCAATCCGGAGGAACTGGAACGGTTCCTGCGTCTTGCCGCCAATGTCAGCAAGCAGCACCCGGTCGTTGTCACCGAATTCATTCAGGATGCCAAGGAAATAGAGATGGATGCCGTCGCACAGGATGGCGAAATAAAGGCTTACGCCATATCCGAGCACATCGAGTTTGCCGGTGTGCACTCCGGTGATGCCACCATACAGTTCCCGCCACAGAAACTGTATGTCGAGACCGTAAGACGCATAAAGAAGATATCCGGCTGTATTGCCAAGGCTCTCAATATCTCCGGACCGTTCAACATACAGTATCTGGCCAAAAACAACGATATTAAGGTCATTGAGTGTAACCTGCGTGCTTCACGTTCATTCCCCTTTGTCAGCAAGGTGCTGAAAATCAACTTTATCGACCTGGCCACCAAAATAATGCTCGGTATTCCGGTCGAGAAACCCAACAAGAGCGCTTTTGACCTCGACTATGTCGGTATCAAGGCCTCACAGTTCTCATTCTCACGCCTGCAGGGGTCTGACCCTGTGTTGGGTGTCGATATGAGTTCCACCGGTGAGGTAGGATGTCTCGGTCAGGATACGGGGGAAGCTGTGCTCAAAGCCCTGCTCGCCGTGGGTCACCGCATACCGCGCAAGGGTGTTCTGCTCTCTACCGGTTCATACCGTCACAAGGCGGCCATGCTCCAGAGTGCCAAACTGCTGCACAAGAGCGGATATACCATCTATGCAACCCGCGGCACTCACGCTTTCCTCTCTGAAAACGGCATCCCGGCCGTACGCGTCTACACTCCGTCTGAGGGAGATATGCGTCCGCAGGCTCTCACGCTGCTGCACAATCATGAGATTGATTTGGTAGTCAATGTTACCAAAAATCTGTCACCCAAGGAATTGAGCGACGGCTACAAGCTGCGGCGCGCCGCCATTGACCTCAATATACCGCTCATCACCAATACGAGACTTGCCGAGGCATTCATCTCAGCTTTCACCGCATTGAAACCCACCGAGGTCGAGATACGTGCCTGGGATGAATACTAAGACCGCATGTCACAAGAAATGTTCTGAAACGAATGGAACAGCTCAAACATGAATGTGGCGTAGCTATGATACGCCTGCTCAAACCGCTCGAATATTACAGAGAGAAATACGGCACCTATCTGTGGGGACTCAACAAGCTCTATCTGATGATGGAGAAACAGCACAACCGCGGACAGGAAGCGGCGGGGGTCGGAGTCCTCAAGATGAATGTTGAGCCGGGGCATGAATATGTATTCCGTGAGCGGGCTCAGGGCACCGGAGCCATTCAGGAGATTTTCAACAGGATTTACCCCGCACTCGCTGAACTCGACATAGATAATCGGGAACCGGAATGGGTCGACAG
>CAMWRB010000148.1 GCA_947176545.1 uncultured Porphyromonadaceae bacterium | reverse complement strand
CCTGAATACGGTTGATGGTCTCGCCAGAAGTGGGAACAACAGTGACAAATTTGGCACAGCTGTACTTGAAGCCCTCGGTGGTACCCTTGAATGTCAGGGCAGCACCGTCACCGAACTGTACCTTGTTGGTTACGTTGTCGTATGTACGGAACATGAGCTCATAGTCGTGACCCTCATAAAGACGGATAGTAGAGGGCCATGTCAGCAAGAATGAGTTGTCAGCCTGCTTCAGACATTCGGTGCTGCGGAGCAACTCTGTAGTTGTCATATCGAGCAGTTCGGCAGTAACATATCCTGCCTTCTCGCCATGATTGAAGGTCACGAGGATACCGGAGCTGAGGTTTTCGTCACCTACATTATTGAAGCCCACGAACTCAGCCAGAGGCATGTCGGGAGTGATAGTCTCGGCGTCCGTGCCTACCCATTCGAATGTATACTTTGATGAGTCACCCTTGGTGTTGGACTTCACATGACCTAACAGAGCAGACAGGATTTCGAGCGGAGTCTCGTCGACATCAGCTTTTGTCTTGGTGTAGGTGTAGGTGTATTCCAGCTTCTCGGTGCAATCCACACCGCTTGCTGTAGCGAATGTGTAGGGGTTGCAGACGAGTGTGTATGTACCGCTGGGCATATTACCGTTTTCATTGAATACTATGCGTACGAACGGACCATCCTCTGCAAAAGGCAGCATCGGGTCATTGGCGGCATACCAGCCCATAATATCAAATTCTACGGGATTGCCGTCCTGGTCTGTCAGTGAGATGTTGTCACGATTGACAGTAAGAGCTGTCGCATTGCCGAAGGTAAGTCTGACAGCATTGAACTCAACACCGTCACCCTGCACGATATCGCTTCCGGATGCGGGCTCAACCATTGTAGGAAGCGCGGACTCGGCTACGTAATCCAGCTTGTACTGGATACGATATTCCGGGTTGCTGTTGTCGGCAGCCATATTGGCGGGGACAACCATAGTGTACATACCGGAAACTGTGGGGGCATCGGCAAATGTGATGACATAAGCTGACCAATTTTCCATGTCAAAGTCATTTGAACCGGTGGCTACGGTATCACCGTTGCTGTCGAGGAGAGTAACTACACCATCGGGAAATTCCATAACCTCGTTATCCCATACCAGCTGTACGCTGCTGAGGCTTGAGACCTCATTCACTACTCCCTGCTCAGGAGATATCAGATTGAACGCGGAGGCATAAAGACTGCCGGCCATCATCATACCTGCACAGAGCATGGATTTGAAAATCATCTTCATAATGTAGATATTTGGTTAATAAATAAATTGAATTACTATATTCTGACTTCTGCAGCCGGAATCATGCGGCACTGCATTATCAATTGGTTCTGCCGCAGTGGTATCAGCACTGCGGCAGATTATTCAGGGATAGATTATTTAACGATATATTTCAGACCGTTGAGGATGTAAATACCCTTTTCAAGAGCAATCGCAGCTCCCTCACCGGCAGCAAGTTTCACCTGAGCGGCGTGTGTTCCGGCAACGCTGTAAACGTCATAGACACCACCCTCGGCTGAGAGAATGTTGAGTGTGCCTTCGCCGGCTGAAATCATGTCAAAACCATTCTCGGCAAGCGCTGTCTCGACACCGCTTGAAGAAGTGATGGTGATGTTGCGCAGATAGAGGATTGAGAAGCCCTCGGTCGAGAATGTGAAAGTCACCTTACCCACAGTGATGTTATCGGGCATGGATACGCTGACGGGGAACATCTCGGAAGTACCGCTGATGTAGTGGTCCGCATCGTTGGGGCTGAGTTTCATGGTGCCGTCATAGTGATTGGTGGTGAAAAGGTCAGCCTCAACGTTGCCACGACCTGTGACAAATACGCGGAACTGATGTCCTGTACCGAACTCACCCGGCTTGTTGCCCTCGGGGAGAACAACCATATCACCCTCGTGACCCTTGTAGTCACGGGCAGTCTCCATCGACCATTCAAACTTGAGCGTTGCACCGGCTCCGAAGTTGATGTTGGGAGTGGTCAGTGAGCTGACACTGTTGGATGAGACACCGCTGATAGAGGGTTCATCCTCGTTTTCGCCACGTGTGCGGGGTACGAAATATCCTGAGAATGTGGGGTCAGCGTTGTTGGACTGTGATGTCCATCCGATGGGTACCTGGTTGAGCGTATAGAGTTCCACCTCAGGAACGAAAGGCATCTCCGGACTGGTGACACCGGCGGCATTGAGGTATGTCTTGGAGATACGTCCGTCATTTAGGCTCCATGCGCGGAAGAATATCTCGCGGTTGGGTTCAGCCTTTTCGTATTTGAATGCTCCGGGCTCACCGATATAGATGACCTGACCGCCACCTTCAATCATATCGCCGACAGCAACATCATCGTGGGGCTTGCCGAAGATACCTGTCGCGCCCTCTGACACATGGTTGATACGCTCGGTTGTAGCGGCTATCACTACGTCATAATCACCGGCTGTGGTGATATTGATGGCATGACTGGCGGATGTCGCCTTCATGTTGTAGGGAGCAGGGTGAGAGGATATAAATTCGAGGTCAGCGGCAGTCTCGAAGCTGTATGAGGGATAACCGTTCACACCGATAGCCTTGACATAATAGCGGGTGCTGGTCTTCAGGTTGGGGAAGACGGCAGAGGGATTTTCGTCGTTGCCGTAGTATACGAGAGTAGCGTCGCCAATCTTGGTGATAAGCTCACCCTCGTCGTTGTATACGGGGTAAGACAAACCCTGCTCGGGATATTCCAGAATGGGTTTCTCCGAGACGAGGATAGCTGTTGCGGGAGCATCTGCGGAACGTGTGCAGGTGATGTAAGCGTCATTCCCATCCTGCTCCATAGCCAGTTCTGTCGGAGCCTGACATACGAAGTCGGGAGTGCCGGTGGGAGTGAATGTGAATGTATAGTCGTAGGGGTCATCATGTACAAAGCCAAGAATGTCGTCGGCATCCCACCTCAGCAGAGCTCCGCCGTTTAGCATGGTGGCGACTGTCTCGGTGGACACCGTAGCGGGAGTACCGAGACCGGGTGAGGTCAGGAGCATGGAGTCGGAATTGCTCCATCCGTAGATGCCGCAAATCAGTCCGAAGCTCGAATGGGGACTTTCCAACTCTAGGAAATTGAATTTTATCTCACCATCCTTTTCTGACAGTACAATCTGGAGGCTGTATTTGGCGTGTTCATCGCGTGTGGTATCCTCTCTTACATCAAGATTGGAGAACTGGATAGTCATCGTGCGGTTACCCTCTGTGCCTTCGAGTTTATATGAGATTTCACCATCCTTTATGCCATGGGAACTCGGAGTCATACCCATGAAGAATGTATTGGAGGCATAACGGGAAGCATCGTTGAAGAAGAGGTTGCAATAACCGCGGAACTCCACCTTGTCATATCCCAACAGAATAGTACCGCTGTTGTTGATGGCAAACTGGTTGAATACGCGACCGCCGTACTTGAAGTCGAAACCGATTTTGAAACCCTCGCCGGTGTATGCGTTGAGAGTCTGGCGGGTGGGGAATACCATCTCGTCTGCTGTGTTGTATGTCACCTTGACAGGAGTGGCATCTTCCAGATAAGTAAACTCACCGGTAGTCTGCTTGAAAGAATACTGGGGAATGTTGCCGGCGACAGCTGCCATAGACCAGAACAGGGCTGTAGCTGCGACTGTGCCTTTCAGAATAGTAGATAGTTGCATTATGGTATTATTTGTTTGGTTTTAAAAGTCTAAGGTTTGTTTATGACATAAATATGCAAAAAGTTGCCGCTTCTTCAGCTGAATTGGCGTCACTATTGCATAGAGAATGCTTCTCAAATTAAGATTTCACACATTATATATTGCAAATATATGTTGCAAAACTACAATAATTTTGTAGATTACACAAACGGAATGTATAAAATCGGTTGTAAAACATAAAATGTGAGCAGGAAGCCGAAATAATTGTAGCTGTTTTAGTTATGTCAGCTATTTTAGCTACTGTTGCTGTTTCAGTTGTTTTCAAACCCGGGGCAGCTCGATGCGGAAGGTCGTGCCTTTGCCCGGCTCGGACTCCTTGACGTAGATTTTGCCTTTGTGGTAGTCCTCGATGATGCGTTTCACTAAAGTCAGGCCCAGACCCCAGCCACGTTTTTTGGTGGTGAAGCCCGGATTGAATACGTTCTTGAAGGTCTTGCGTGAGATGCCTTTGCCGGTATCCTTGACATCGATAAAGATATTGCCGTTCTTGTCACGTCC
>CAMWRB010000147.1 GCA_947176545.1 uncultured Porphyromonadaceae bacterium | reverse complement strand
TATTTCCTCATCTTATTACCATGCGGGAATAGACGCGGACCAGAAAGAGGAGCGTCAGAATCTGTGGAAATCCGGAGAGGTACGTGTCATGGTGGCAACAAATGCGTTCGGTATGGGTATTGACAAGCCTGATGTCCGTGTTGTCATACATTATGATATGCCCCCCTCCCTTGAGGAATATTATCAGGAGGCCGGTCGTGCAGGTCGCGATGGTAAAAATTCCTTTGCCATATTGCTGTATGCAGAATCGGATAAAGGTGGTTTGCGACGCCGACTCACGATGGAATTTCCATCAAGGGAATACATCTGTAGTGTATATGAGCGGGTTTGCAACTTTCTCGGTCTTGCTATAGGTGAGGGTTACAATCGTCTGTTTGATTTTGATTTGGACTTATTTTGTCGTACTTTCAAGCTTTCGGAAGAGCAGGTGACGGCAGCTCTCAGGCTGTTAGGCAGAGCAGGTTATCTGGAATACTTTGATGAATCTGAGAATGCGTCGCGGGTTATTATGTCCATGACCCGTGAGGAGTTGTATCATTTGTCCGGTCTGAGTAACTATGCCGAGAGGGCTTTGAATTTTATATTGCGCAACTATCCCGGTCTGTTCTCTGACTATGTGTATATCAATGAGAAACGTATCATGCGCGAAACCGGCATTCCTGAAACGGAGATTTATCAGACCATGCTGGAACTGTCGCGTATAAAGGTGCTTCATTATATCCCCCGTCGTCGTACTCCCACCATTTTTATTCCAACATCGCGCGAAGAACCAAGATATGTTGTTATAGGGCGTGCAATATATGAGGAACGCCGCGAACGTCTTAGGACCCGCATTGAGGCAATCATAGATTATGCCGACAACGGCAGCAGCTGTAGGGTTAGCCGTATGTTGCAGTATTTTGGAGAGCCCTCTCCCGTTCCGTGTGGCGGATGTGATGTCTGTCGCAGTCGACGACCCTTACAGGGAGTTGATATGGAAGAAGTCCGCAGGGAAGTTCTTGCCTATATGAGACAATCTTTGAGCGGAGTGACGGTCGGGGAATTGCAACATCATTTCGGAATCCGTGGAGCTCAAGCCGTGCTGACCGTACGCCGGTTATGTGATGAGGAACTCGTGAGGATTGAGGGGCATAGATTTGTAATGTGTAATGCTGACAGCTAATCGGAGAGAGGAGTGTTTTTATGACCGGTTTAGCGGATTGTAATAACTTTTTCGTGTCATGCGAGCGTAGTGTCGACCGTAGTCTTGAGGGGCGGGCGGTCGTTGTGTTGAGCAATAATGATGGTTGTGTTGTCGCACGCAGCAATGAGGCCAAGCGTCTTGGTATCCGTATGGGACAGCCGGCATTTGAGATAAGAGACTTGATTCGTTCTCAAAGTGTAATAGCGTTATCGGGTAACCATCTATTGTATCGCGAAATTAGTTTGCATGTTCATGATGTGTTCCGCCGATATGTACCTAAAACATTGGATTATTCAATAGATGAGGCGTTTCTTGATATGACCGGTATTCCGGATTCCGAATTGTCGGATATCGGATGTGCAATCTATGAGGCGTGCAGGCGTGAAGTCGGAATTCCGGTGACTATAGGATTTGCGCCGAGCAAGACGTTGGCAAAACTTGTGACCGAAAGATGCAAAAAATGTGGTGAGGCTGTTGGAGTCCTTCTCAATGACGAGCAGCGGTGGGAGATAATGTCATCGCTAAAGATTTCGGAATTATGGGGTGTCGGCCGCCGTCTGACCCGAAGATTGTATGAGAGTGGTGTGTATACAATAGCCGATTTCGCACGTAAGGATAGGGTTTGGGTTCGCAAACGTCTTGGTGTAAATGGTGAGAAGTCGTGGCTTGAACTGAATGGTGTTTCGTGTATAGAGTTGGGACATGTTGATAGATTGCTTCAGGATAGCATAAGTGAATCACGGACATTTCCTGTAGATGTGGACGACTATGATTATGTCAGAGCCCGGATAGCTATTTATTCTGCTGATTGTGCCAAGAAATTACGGGCGATGCATGGATTATGCCGTGAGGTCGGCGTGCTGTTACGGACCAACAGATTCCATATGGACAGGCAGTATCAGGCTCCACAAGGAGTTGTGGTGCTTGGCGGTTACTCCTCGGATACCAATATATTGACGGATGCTGCTTTGCGTGTTCTCGATACGATATGGAGAGAAAATGTGAGCTTCAAGAGAGCGGGTGTATGGCTCAGTGATATAGTACCTGACACCCCTGTGACGCCATCGATTTTTGAAGAGTATGAGGAACGCGTCCCCGGTAATACCCGACTTATGCAAGCTGTCGACAAGATTAACGGTATGGTAGGACATAATGTGGTGAAACTGGCATCTCAGATTACAAAAGGTCATGTGGGACACAATGACGGCTATTCTTCTTCGTTTGGAGCGCCGTTCAATCCCGACCGATGAGTTGGCAGGAGAGCCGGGATGAGAATTTTCATTGAATATTTATTTTGGATAAGTGGTCAATTATTACTATCTATTTATTATCTTTGTGATGTGTTAAGGTGATGACAAATAATTAAATCAATACATTATCATGAAAAAGAGATATCTCAGCGTAGCGATTATATCAGTCTTATTATGTTCCATGACGTTAAGCAGCTGCATCGGTTCGTTCAAATTGACGAGCAGTGTGATGAAGTGGAATAACCGTGTCGGCTCGAAGTTCCTTAATGAGCTTGTATTTTTTGCTTTCTGGGTACTTCCGGTTTATGAAGTGACTTCATTGGCGGATATACTGGTATTAAATTCGATAGAGTTCTGGAGTGGCCGGAATCCTCTGACTTCGTCGATAAAAGTTGTCGACACAGACCATGGTCGCTATGAGATATTGTGTGATGGTACCGGCTATACAGTCAGGCATCAGGCCAGTGGCAGGGAGTTCAGACTGGATTTCATAGAGGCGAGTCAGACATGGACATTGAATTATGATGGAGAAACATATCCTCTGATGACCTATCTTGACAGCGAAAGCGTCCGTATGATTGCACCGGGTGGTGAAACCCGGATAGTCAATCTGACTCAGGAGGGTGTATTGGCATACGAAAACGAGGTGCGTTCGCAAACTTTTTTGCAGGCATATGCGTTATAATAGCAAACACGGTGTTATAACCGTGGAGATGCTTGTGAATAATATTTAAATCAAATAATTATGAAACCGTTACATGTAATTTGTTCAGTTATCGGTGGTGCAATCGCCGGTGCTGCTATAGGTTTGCTCCTTGCACCTGAAAAGGGAGAGAATACACGTCGAAACATTGTAAAGTTGCTTAAAGAAAAAGGTATCAAGCTGAAACGCAACGAGATGGAAGAGCTCGTTGATGAGATTGAGGACCAGATTGAGCAGCACATCTGATTATAATATCAATACATTACAGAGATGAAAGGATTAAATCTTTTATATGCATTCTTGGGTGGCGCAATCGTAGGTTGCGGAGCTGCACTTCTTTTCGCTCCCGAGAAAGGAGAAGAACTTCGTGAACGAATCATAAAGATTCTGAAGCGTAACGGTTATAAAATTAGCGATAAAGAGGTAGATGCTCTTGTTGCTGAACTGGCCGGTGAATAAAATTTGTTAGAAAGTACAATGAAATGGAGGGGCAGAATGGTAGATATGCCATTTGCTCCTCCATTTCAGTTAAAATTTAGAAAACAATAAGCGTATGAAATTGACCGACGAAATACGTTCTCTGTTCTCGGATGGAAAAGAATGGATAGAACTTGAAATTGAGTATGCCAGACTTACATTGGCAGAGAAATTCACAGTTCTTCTGTCGACATTGGTACTTGGGGCTGTATGTCTGCTTATGTTTATCGTAGTGCTAATGCTTCTGAGTCTTGCATTAGTGGATGTGTTCAAGATGTTCATGACCGCGGGTCTTGCATATCTCAGTGTCGCCGGTATACTGGCTGTTCTAATCTTTGTAGTCTATTTGCTGCGTAAGCCATTATTGCTTAATCCTATAGCGCGACTGATAAGTAAACTGATAGTAGATAATAAGTAAAAGAGATTTATATCATGGAAACAGACAATACACCTATCGTACTTGAGGAAACCCCAAAGGTGGAGGAGCCGCGAGCTAAAGGATTGACAATTGATGAGATTCGTTACCGGCGTGCTCTGGTGGCGCTTAAAAAGGAATTCAGTAAGAGCAAGATGCTTTTACACAAAGAGAAAATCGCCAACAGCAGCCCCTTCAGCAAAGGATATAAA
>CAMWRB010000146.1 GCA_947176545.1 uncultured Porphyromonadaceae bacterium | reverse complement strand
CGGTAAGTCATTGTATTATTTCCGTAGGGAAAATCCTCTAAATCCCTTTGAGACGTTTGTATCCCAGTGATGTCAGAAGCGGACGGAGTTGCTGTCTGCGGTCTCCCTGCAGCAAAATCTCGCCCCCGCGCGCAGAGCCGCCGCAACCCAAGCGCTTTTTTAATGTGGCGGCCAGTTCGTCGGCCATGTGCAGTGAGGACTCGTCGCCAGCATCAAATCCGGTGAGTATGGTCGCAGGCTTGCCGGCACGCCCCTTTTTCTCGTAGAAGACAGTCAGCGCAGGGTGAGCTGTCGTATCCCGGGATGCTGAGGCCTCCGATGAATTTTCAGAAGCGGTTTTGTCAAGGTTGCCCGTATCGGAAGTGTGTTCGTTAAGGCCGCCCGTTTCATCGCTCTGTAGGCCGGCCAGTATATCTTTCCAGTCCGTTGTCATGATATGGTTCTATAATATTCCGGTGAAACAGGTTATTAAGGCAACTTGTCGAGAGCTTCGTTCAGAGTGGCCGCTCTTGATGTCAGATTGCCGTTGGCATCTATGATGAAATATGCCGGCAGCTGAGCCACCATATATGATTGTGCGATACGTGCGACATCTTCCGGTGCTCCTCCGAAAAGTGTAGCCCACGGCAGATTTTTGGCCGAGTTACGCCATTGCAGACGGTCAGCGTCCATACCGACCTGATATACCTTGAATGCGCCTCTGTCAGCACGGGTACGCAGTTTTGCGTTGATGGCCGGAGTCTCCGGGTCTGTCAGTTGGCAGAACATCAGCAGCGTCGGCTTGCCAACCGCATAGTCGGAGAGTTTGATGGTGTTGCCGTCCTCATCTGTCAGTTCGATATCAACAAGTCTTGCCTCGGCAGCTTGGATGACTTTCCGGCGACCGTTGTTGGTGTTCCGTTCACGGCGCAGTCGGGTGGCGACACTCTCCAGCAGTGCGGTACGCGGGTCATCCGGGCGATATTGTCGGAATGCGGTGGCGACAGCGGCAAAATATTTGTCGTCGGCCGCATCTCCGAACAGAGGTTTGTCGTCAACTACCTTGGTCAGAATATAGTAACTGACGATTGAACCGTTCGAGCCTTGCAGATAGTGGCTGTAAATATGGCGTTTGAACGCTGTTACTGAGTCGGGATTGTTGGCATGGGGTGTGAATGAAATCAGTTCCTTCTCGAACCGCTCCATATTTTCGGCATTCTCACTACCCGACAGCCGGTAATCGGTGGCGAAATTTGATGCCGGTGCTGACAGATGGATTGTCTCGACCGAGTCTATGGGGATGTATACGTATCCGTCGTTGTATTTGAGTCGGTATATCTCCGGGGCTGAGGGTGCATGAGACTTGATGGTAAACCGGCCGGAGGCATTGACGGAGGCTGAGTCGATTGCTATCCAGTAGCCCGCATGGTCGGCTTTCTCCAGTACGACATGGCCGCCGTCGGCCTCCTCAATCTCTCCGGTGACCTTGAACGTGGGGTCGGAACATGCACTCAGTCCGGCTGACAGCAGGGTGAGTACCGCTAAGATATGTTGCAGTTTCATCAGGATATATTGTTATGCGTAATTAAGATTGATATCAGGATATTACATCCATATGGACGAAAACCTTGTAAAAAAATCGTTTGGCACGAAATTTGATGCAAATATAACGAATTAAATCGAAATTAATCACTAACTTTGCACTCGAATAGAAGTAAAGAAACAATAATAAAAACAAAATCGACTCAATGTCACTGTCATTCGTACCTCGCCGAGGTATAAAATTGATAATGACTGCGAGTCCTATGACTTATGCTGAAACCAATTAAAAAGCCCATCGAGCTGGGCGACGGCCGTCAGATTACAATCGAGACCGGCAAACTCGCCAAGCAGGCTGATGGCGCTGTAGAGGTACGCATGGGCAACACCATGCTGTTAGCCACTGTGTGCTCGGCCGCTGAGGCCAATGAGGGTGTGGACTTTATGCCCCTCACTGTTGAATACAAAGAGAAATACTCCTCTATCGGTCGCTATCCCGGCGGTTTCCTCAAGAGAGAGGGACGTGCCAGCGACTACGAGATTCTGACTTCAAGACTGGTGGACCGCGTATTGCGTCCGCTATTCCCCGACAACTATCACGCTGAGACCTTTGTCAATGTCACAATGTACTCCGCCGACGAGAATGAAGCTCCCGATGCGTTGGCCGGTATTGCTGCTTCTGCGGCGCTGATGTGCTCCGACATACCCTTCAACGGCCCTATTTCAGAGGTCAGAGTGGCCCGTGTGGATGGAGAATGGGTCATCAATCCGACGTTCGACCAGATGGAGCGTGCCGACATCGAACTGATGGTAGGCGCTACATACGATAATATTATGATGGTGGAGGGTGAGATGAATGAGGTGACTGAGGCTGAACTCCTCGAGGCGCTCAAGGTCGCTCATGCCGAAATCAAGAAGCATTGTCTCGTACAGCTCGAACTGATGAAAGAGGCGGGCAAGGAGACAAAGCGTGAATATTGCCACGAGGTCAATGACGACGCGCTGCGTGCTGATGTCCGTGCCAAATGTTATGATAAGGCATATGCCATCGCCAAGGCCGGCAGCGCTGACAAGCATTGGCGCAACGAGTCGTTCAAGGCCATTCGTGATGAATATATCGACAATCTTCCGGAGATGACCGAGGAGCAGCTTGAACTCTATTCTCCCGAACAGCGCATAGCTATGGTGAAGCGCTATTACCACGATGTGGAAAAGGAGGCTATGCGTCGTTGTGTTCTTGACGAGGGTATCCGTCTCGACGGTCGCAAGACCACCGAAATCCGTCCTATCTGGTGTGAGGTTGATTATCTCCCCGGTCCTCACGGTGCGGCTATATTCACTCGTGGTGAGACTCAGGCTCTCGTCACAGCCACTCTCGGTACGACCCTCGATGAGAAGATTGTGGATGATGTGCTCAACCAGAGCAAGGAGCGTTTCCTGCTGCACTATAACTTCCCACCCTTCTCCACCGGTGAGGCTCGTCCCCAGCGCGGCGTAGGTCGTCGCGAGGTCGGTCACGGTAACCTGGCTCACCGTGCTCTCAAGCGTATGTTCCCCGAAGGATTCCCCTATACCTGCCGTATCGTTTCCGACATCCTCGAATCAAACGGCTCATCCTCGATGGCTACCGTTTGCGGTGGTACGCTTGCACTGCTTGATGCCGGTGTCAAGATGAAACGCCCTGTGGCCGGAGTTGCCATGGGTCTTATTTCGGACACCAACAATGTGAAATATGCCGTCCTCTCCGACATCCTCGGTGATGAGGACCATCTCGGTGATATGGACTTCAAAGTTACGGGTACCACCGAAGGTATCACCGCCACACAGATGGATATCAAGTGTGACGGTCTGAGCTATGAAGTTCTCGAACAGGCTCTCGAACAGGCCCGTCAGGGACGTCTGCACATCCTCAATATCATCAACGAGACCATACCCGAGGCCCGCGAGGATTATAAGCCTCACGTTCCACGTCTTGTTACTATCGAGATACCCAAGGAGATGATTGGTGCAGTAATCGGTCCGCAAGGTAAAGTCATTCAGGCCATGCAGGAGGAGACAGGTACTACAATCTCTATCGAAGAGGATGAAAATACCGGCGTAGGACGCGTGGAGATTGCATCCAAGGATGCCTCCGGTATTGATGCCGCACTTGCCCGCATCAAGGCTATCGTCGCTCAGCCCGAGGAGGGTGAGGTCTATGACGGCACGGTACGTTCGATACTCGACTTCGGTGCTTTCGTAGAATTTATGCCCGGTCGTGACGGACTGCTGCACATATCCGAAATATCCTGGAACCGCCTTGACGACATGTCTCAGAGCGGTCTCAAGGAAGGTGATAAGGTCAAGGTTAAACTTATCGAGATTGACAAGAAGACCGGCAAGTACAGACTCTCCATGCGTGTGCTCACAGACAAGCCCGAAGGCTATGTAGAGCGCGAGAGCCGTCCGCGTCGTGAGGGTGGTGACAGAGGCCCGCGTCGAGACAATAACCGTGGCCCCCGTCGTGAAGGTGGTGACCGTGGCGAACGCGGTCCTCGCCGTGACAACAATCGCGGACCCCGTCGTGAGGGAGGCAATCGTCCCTTCGCTGACCTCAAGGTTCCCACAGAGGAGTAAAATAACATTCCACAAATAAAAAAGAAATCAGGCGTGTCCAAAGACACGCCTGATTTCTTATTATTGCTGTCCGATAAAACTTAAAGATGGCAAAAATATATGGCTCGAACACT
>CAMWRB010000145.1 GCA_947176545.1 uncultured Porphyromonadaceae bacterium | reverse complement strand
TGCTACAATTATGCTGACGGAGAAAATCTTTGATGACAAAGGATACCGCAAGAGCAAAATCCGTAGTTACCGCCCGTCATTTTCGCTTGAGGATGTTCGCAAATCGAGTCTTGATTTCCAGGATGACCGCTGGATAAAGATTTCTATGTTCAATTCGGACCGGAAGTTCTACACTCTTCGCCGTTGGTGGCGTCACCACGTCAAACGTCAGCCTGTCTCAGGTGCATCCAATTGAAAACAACCTTACAGAATTCCGAATATCAGGCCATGTTCAATGTAGATTCAGTGACCATTATGGGTCCTACGGCCTCAGGTAAAACTTCCAAGGCTGTAGCATTGGCACGGGCCTTAAAAAGCGAAATAATCAGTGGTGACTCAAGACAGGTTTATACCGGTATGGACCTTGGTACCGGTAAGGACCTTGACGAATACGGAGAAATACCATACCATTTAATTGATGTCTTGCCCGCCGGTGATAAGTATGACCTGCACAGATATGTCAGCGATTTTCAACATGTATATTCTCATCTTATCGAAAGAGGGCTGACCCCAGTTATCTGTGGTGGCAGCGGGTTATATGTTGAAACGGTGTTGAGCGGTGTCAGATTGCCTGATGTGCCGGAAAACAAGGAGTTGAGAGAGTCGCTGAGAGGAATGAATCTGAAGGAGCTGACAGATATATTGTCTCGTACGAAAAAACTTCATAACATTACGGATGTCGATACTTGCCAACGGGCAATCCGGGCAATCGAGATACAGAGATATTATATCGAGCATCCCGATGAAGCCGCCGCTGCAGACCGACAGGATGTTTCACCATTGAACTCCCTGATAGTAGCCCTTGATATTGCGCGTGACGAGAGGCGGGAACGTATATCCTCACGACTACGTTCGCGTCTTGCGAATGGAATGGTAGAGGAGGTTAAAAAGCTGATGGATAGTGGAGTTGCACCTGACAATCTGATATATTATGGGTTGGAATATAAGTTTCTCACACTTTATCTTATCGGTCAAATGGATTATGATGAGATGGTAGGTAGACTTGAAATAGCCATACATCAGTTCGCAAAGCGACAGATGACATGGCTCCGAGGCATGGAGCGAAGAGGTTTCAATATACACTGGTTGCCATATAATATGTCGGACATCGATTTTGTAGACTCAGTGGTTTCTTTAATGCAGGCATGACACTGATGATAGCAGCACATCTCCGATTGAGTTAATACTCAGCCGCAATCTCAAATATACATTTATAAATATAGCCGGTATGTCACAATTACTCTTGAAATACCGGCTATATTCTTTTATCATAGCTTTCCTGCAAACAGTTGCAGGTTATTTTGATTTGAAAAATGTGATGATGTCTGCAGGTGACAGTTTCTTTCCTTTCAGCAGAATTGAGCTGGTATAAATTTTTCCGCTCAGCATCACTGCGCCCCATGCGCAAAAATAAAGGACGGCAACACTGAGCAATGATTCCCATATTGATACTGTCTGTGTTATTGCGTTTACGGCGCCTATTGTAGGAGAGGTGAACGGAATATAACAACAGGCCAGCACAAATGTGGCCGAACCGTGGTCTACAGCATACTGTGCAATATAGAATGATGCAAGCAACAAGAGGGTGAGAACAGCAACATATTCCTGGTTTTCATTGTTTTTATCGGTCATTGCACCTACAGCTGCGAAGAGAGCCCCATAAAACAGATAGCCACCGATGAAATACACTATACTCCATATAACTGCCATAATATACTTGGTCGCTATAATATGTTCCCATGGTATGTCTATGGGGAAAACAATTAAAACACCCGTCAGAACAACTCCTATCATCAAGCCCCAAAGAGTGAGTTGCGTGAGACCCACCAGGCCTACACTTATTATCTTTGCCATCATCATAGTGCGCCCCGGAATGCAAGTGGCCAGAATCTCTACAATCCTGTTGGTTTTCTCAGTCTTCACCTTGTTAAATATCTGCGAGCCATACATCATGATGAATAGTGTCAGGAACATACCCAGCAACATACCTACAATCTGGAGTCCTGTGACGTCTGTATTATCGGGTCCCCCCAACAATTCTTCCTGAAGTGTCATGGATGTCTGCGACTCAGACATCATGTATCCTCCGAATATGGAGAACGCTATAAATATTACCGGCACAATAAAAGTGGCAATCCAAAAGGATTTGGCCGATATGTCAGTCTTATATTCGTTTTTGATTATTAAGCCTAATTGTGACATTTTTATATCAATTATTATTGGGACTACTGGGTTGAGCTGTGGTGTATTTGATGAAGATGTCATTAAGTGACGGGAGTGCCTCCTCAAAGTGAATGATGTCACCTTGTATTGCAACGGCATCAAGAACGTCCTGATTAGTTGCATTTTCACTCTTAATGACACGGTAGGCTGCGCCCTTTCGCCATCCGGCTGCCTTTACGGGTTCAACGCTTACGATTGTACCGCTATCCTTGAGCATGTCGAGCGACAGGGGTTCGCGAGTGGTCAGAAGCACCGACTGGTCTTTATTGTTCTCCTTTATATTAATGATGGAATCCTTGACAAGCAGAGTGCCGTTATTGATGAGAGCGATGTCCGAACACATTTCCTCAATAGCGGGCATATTGTGGGAGGATAGGAGAAGTGTGGTGCCTTTGTCGTGAAGGCGTGAAATCAGATTTTGCAGAAGTACTCCGTTTATAGGGTCGAAACCACTGAACGGTTCATCGAATATCACAAGTTCCGGTTCATGTACAATAGTAGATATAATCTGTACTTTCTGCTGGTTACCTTTGGAGAGTTCTTTGATACGACGTTTGCGTTCGCCGGTCATGTTGAATAATTCAAGGTATTCGTTCATCACCTCGCGTATGCGCTTCTTGTCACCTCCCTTGAGTTGTCCGAAGTACATGATTTGGTCTTCAACCCTCATTTTATCATACAATCCTCTCTCTTCGGGCATATATCCCAGATGGCGGGATGATTCTATAGATACAGGTCTATCCATCACGCGTACGTCGCCGGCATCTTTAGCCAGAATGGAATTGATTATACGCAATAGTGTGGTCTTGCCAGCACCGTTAGGGCCTAAAATACCGCAGATTGACCCTTTCGCTACATCGAAAGAAACATTCTGTAAAGCGGCCTTATCACCGTAGTATTTATACAGTCCGTTGATTTGTAATATGTTATCCATTATTTCTCTGTCTTGTAAGTGAAAAACGGGGTGAGATAATCCGGTCTCCAATAGTATGTGATACGGATGATTTGAATTTTGTGTATTTATTGATTTTGGATTGTAACTCCCTCACACGTTCCCAGTTATCTTCGAGATTTAGTTTTGAGAGTTCATTTATCATATTCTTGATTTGGATTTCCAGCATCTCGTTTTTGAGCACGATAATGGCGCGGGGAACATTGATGTGCAACAAGTCCTCGGGAAGTTCGGTAGTATTTTTCAGATAGATATTCGACAATTTGTGCTTATCAGATATAAGCTCTGTCGAAATACTCCGGATGTCAGCATCTTCGTGGCTGGCCATCATAATACCCGGATATTCCCGGGAATAGTCCCTGAGCTGTTCCGCTTTCCGAGTGTTCAGTTGCTCCTCCAGGCGTTTCTCTTCACGTTCTATCTCCGCTATTGACAATCCCGTTTCAGCTATCTCGTCAATACGTTGTCGACGCACTTCACCAAGTTGGTTATCAAGTCGGTTCATAAATTCATCTCGTTTGCGGCAAAACTCATCTATCCCATCCAGCAGGGAAGACAAGATTTTATTATAAGGCTCATAATTAAATGTGATATTATCCGCCTCCAGTTCATCCGCGATATATTCGACCACCATCATATCACTCTCGGCAGTCAGAGGTAAGTAACCATACCTGACCATGTACCTGATTATATCCTTTTCAATTGGAAATAATGATTGGTTGCCGGTTTCCTCTCCTCCGGCAGATTTCCCCTTTATGGCTTCTGTAATAGTATCACTATTCCCATCGCGGGAAGATGGCTGAGCATTATGGCTTTCTTGAATCGGGTTTTCAACTCCCGATAAACGTTTATCCGTATTCGATGCTTCCGGTGAGGGGGAGACACCCGGCTGATTGGCTAAATTGTCCAATGCCGTGTGTTGCCTTTGTCGCCGATATTGATTGACAACATCCTCGCGGGCCTTGTTTACTACCCGCAGTATTGTTTCCTGCGGCATATCAAGCAAGCGACTGCATTCACCGATATATAGCATGCGTTCGGTAATATCG
>CAMWRB010000144.1 GCA_947176545.1 uncultured Porphyromonadaceae bacterium | reverse complement strand
GCCTTATAGGCAATCGCCTGTATGGCAATACGTTCGATTTCCTGCAACGAAGAATGGGAGTAAGTGGCAAGGTCGATTAGCTCGTTCGGCTCAACGACACCCTGATAGATGATGTTCCACTTGCTGTCGTCACCCTTGCTGCCGACAAATATGAATTGCAGCGTATAGTTGGAGTCATTGACCAGGACAGCGTTAAACTGACTCTCCGACAGGCGCTTCACATCCGAGGGCTCAAATGCCAGCGAGATGGAGATTTTGTCACCGTATGCCGTCTCAACCACAGGTTGCGGAGCCGGACGCGGGGTCGTATCTTTAGATGCTACCGGGGAGTCTGCTGATTTTGGGGTGTCTGCAGATGTCCGTCCCGTATCGTATGCCTTCTGGTCAAACATCAGTTTGGCTCCGTTTTGAGAGGGCTGATGACCTGCGGGGAGTACTACGACCAATTCCTTAATCAGAACCGGAGTCTCAAATCCATCCTCCTCCACGTATGCGATTTTCCCATCTATCCGTGTGATTACACCGCCTCCTGTCGAACTCAGATAGCGGACTGTATCTCCAACCTGTGCCATTCTATTTCTCGTTATTCTTATTCATTATCTTATCCTCAAACTCCCGGTCAACCTCCTGTTCGCGGGCTTCGTACGCATCCACAATCCGCTGGACGAGCGGATGACGCACGATATCCTTCTTCTGATATTCGATGATGCCGATACCCTTAACGCCACGCAGGATTTTGAGAGCCTGCATCAGACCGCTTTGGGTGGTGCGCGGCAGGTCTATCTGGGTCGCGTCACCGGTGATAATCATCTTGGCATTCATGCCGAGGCGGGTCAGGAACATCTTCATCTGATGCTTGGTCGTGTTCTGAGCCTCGTCGAGAATTATGATGGCATCATTGAGCGTGCGACCGCGCATGAATGCAAGCGGGGCTATCTGTATGGTGTCCGACTCCATGTATTCCTTGAGCTTGACGGCAGGAAGCATATCCTCCAATGCGTCATAAAGGGGACGCAGATAGGGGTCGATTTTATCCTTCATGTCGCCGGGCAAAAACCCTAACTTCTCACCGGCCTCGACTGCAGGACGCGACAGGATGATACGCTTGCACTCACGGTTCTTGAGCGCGGCCACAGCGAGGGCAATGGCTATATAGGTCTTGCCGGTACCGGCAGGACCTAACGCGAAGGTCAGGTCATTCTCGGCAAACGAGCGGACCATTTTCACCTGATTGGCATTGCGCGGAGCGATAGGGCGGCCGGACTGTCCGAAGATTATGACTCCCTCCGAATTGACAGCCTTGGGTGCCTCACCCTTGACGATATCTATTATATCCTCGTCGGTCAGCTTGTTGTAGCGCGCGGCATGACGCTCGATTTCCTTGACCTTGCGTTCAAATTCCGCTGTCTCCGAGTCCTCACCGATGACCTTTATCACGCTGCCGCGTGCGGCCATACGGAGTTTTGGAAAGAGATTTCTTATTAAGTTGATATTTGAATTATTGACACCATAGAATGTCTGCGGGTCTATGCTGTCAACAATGATTGTACGTTCTATCATTTATATTGTTTCGATTTTGTTTGTACGGGTGCGCGACGACGTTTCTATCAGCCTACGCTCCCTTCAAGTGTTATCTGGAGCAACTTCTGTGCCTCGACGGCAAACTCCATCGGCAGCTTGTTCATCACCTCCTTGGCATAACCGTTGACAATAAGTCCGACGGCCTCCTCGGTCGGGATGCCGCGCTGCCGGCAATAGAATAATTGTTCCTCGTTGATTTTAGAGGTCGTGGCCTCATGCTCTACGGTAGACTCGTCGTTGCGCACGTCAATATAGGGGAACGTGTGAGCACCGCATGTGTCGCCCATCAGCAACGAGTCGCATTGTGTGAAATTACGGCAACCGGTAGCCTCCTTGGCGACACGGACCAATCCGCGGTAGGAATTCTGAGAGTATCCCGCACTGATACCTTTGCTGACAATGGTCGAGCGTGAGTTCTTGCCGATATGTATCATCTTGGTGCCGGTGTCGGCCTGCTGATGATTGTTGGTGACGGCTACGGAATAGAACTCACCTACAGACTCGTCACCCTTGAGGATACATGAGGGATACTTCCATGTGATGGCAGAACCGGTCTCAACCTGTGTCCATGATATCTTGGAGCGGTCACCGCGACAGAGTCCGCGTTTGGTGACAAAATTGTAGATTCCTCCCCGGCCATCCTTGTCACCGGCATACCAGTTCTGCACTGTGGAATATTTGACCTCGGCACGCTCCTCGACAATGATTTCGACAATAGCCGCGTGAAGCTGATTCTCATCGCGCATCGGGGCGGTGCATCCCTCCAGGTATGATACGTAGGCATCATCATCGGCCACAATCAGAGTGCGTTCAAACTGACCGGTTCCCGATGCGTTGATACGGAAGTAGGTCGAGAGTTCCATCGGACATCTGACACCTTTGGGAATATATACAAATGACCCGTCGGAGAATACAGCCGAATTGAGAGCCGCATAATAATTGTCGCGATAGGGGACAACCGTACCTAAATACTTTCTGACGAGGTCGGGATAATCCTTGACCGCCTCCGAAAATGAGCAGAAGATTATGCCGAGTTCGGCAAGTTTCTCACGATGGGTGGTCTTGACGCTTACAGAGTCCATTACGGCATCGACAGCCACACCGGCCAACTGTTTCTGTTCCTCAAGCGAGATGCCGAGCTTGTTGAATGTATCTATCAATTCCGGGTCTACCTCGTCGAGGCTCTTCTTGAGTTCCTTTTTCTTGGGTGCTGCGTAATATGATATAGCCTGAAAGTCTATCTCCGGTATATCGAGATGTGCCCAATGAGGAGGTTCGAGAGTCTCCCAATATCTGAAAGCGTCGAGACGGAACTGCAGCAACCACTCCGGCTCATGCTTCAGGCGTGATATGAGTCGCACGGTCTCCTCGGTAAGACCCGGGGGAACTACTTCGGTTTCGATGTCTGAAGTAAAACCATATTTATATTCAGAACCGGTAGCCGCATTTATCACGGCTGCGTCATCGCTTTGAGCGTTTATTTCGGGGTTGGTTTCCATGCTACTCATTCTATAAGGGTACGCAGATTGGTTACGTACTATATATATTACACAAAGATACTGAAAATTGTTGAGAATGTATTCTTCTTGCCGTCATCCTTTGGTCGGGAGGAATGTGAAGCATACGGCGGCTACAAGACAGATGAACGCCGCAACATGATTCCAATGCAGTTTCTCACCGCTGAACATAAACATAGCTACGATGGTGAACACTACCAGAGTGATGGCTTCCTGAATGATTTTGAGCTGGAAAAGCGAGAAGGGTCCTCCGTTGCCGACAAATCCCATCTTGTTGGCCGGTATCATAAAGCAATATTCTATGAGGGCAATACCCCATGAGAAGAGTATGACCGCGAACAGCGGCCAGTTTTTAGATATGCCTGTCTCTTCCAGTTTCAGATGTCCATACCATGCCAGGGTCATAAATACATTTGATATGACCAGAAGGGCGGTCGTGGCTATGATTGATTTCCACATAGTGTCAGATTGACGTATCAGTTTGTCGTAAATTGATAAACCTTCATCCGAAATGATACACAGACATTCCGGGTGAGGATTATATGCAAAATTACAACAATTTTCCAACAGACGCAATACTGTCACCCGTGCGGATACTAAACGTGTGCATACGGCAATGATCACGCAAGGTGGGTCAGATACTGTATCCGACGCACAAGCGCCGAGGTGATATGTCGGAAGCGACGGCTGGCGATAATCTTCTCTATGACGGTTATCATCTGCCGGCCAAGTCCCAACTCAGCGGCAAGCGAGTCGGCGCGTTCCTCGGCATCGTAGGCCCAGGGATGGGTATGATAGAGGATATGGCCCAGTTCGTGTGCTATGGTTGCAAAGATTTCAGGCGGCGTCAGACCGAGCTTGTTGATTTCGGGTGTGGAGAGATAGACGGTTTTATTGAGACGTACTACGATATCCCGATAATCATTATCTTCATCCGGTAGAGAACGGAAGATAATTTTTATCTTGTCATCAGGAAATAGTCTCTGTAACGGCTCGTCATAACATCTGATAAAGGACTCAACAATGGGTAATTTGTCAGGATTGAATAATTTCATACCCTGCTAACGACAAATTTCAGGCCGAAATTACACCCGTTTCCCCCATTTAACATTTTTTGTGAGATATGGGGGTATTGAGCGGTAAACGGGGCTCGAACCCGCGACCCTCAGCTTGGGAAGCTGATGCTCTA
>CAMWRB010000143.1 GCA_947176545.1 uncultured Porphyromonadaceae bacterium | reverse complement strand
GCGTTATATTCTCGCATTTGCAGTCCTGTTCGCCCACTTCAAGACTCTGGCGGGATATGACTTCTACTTCCCCGTATCAAGCTACGAAGGAGTAGGCGGATTTTTCGCACTCAGCGGATTTCTGATATATGGCTCATACCTGCGCAAGCCCGGTCTGAAAAGCTATCTTACATCGCGGGCATGGCGTATCCTCCCTGCTTACTGGGTCACGGTCATATTCTTTGCCCTGCTGCTCTGCATCGCCTCAACTCTCACACCCGGACAATACTTCACCTCATCCGGCTTTTGGGAATATCTCGCGGCCAACATCTCCTTTCTCAACTTCCTGCATCCCGCTCTCCCCGGAGTGTTTGACTCTCCCGCATTCTACATGGATGCAGTCAATGGCTCGTTGTGGACCATGAAAATCGAGTGGTGCCTCTACATCACTCCACCCATAGTTGTTTGGCTTATACGGCGGTTGAAGGCCAACCCGATGGTGATGTTCACCCTGATTTACATATTGGCCTGTGCCTATCGCATCACATTCGAGTATATGTATGAGGTCACCGGCTCACAGATATATGAAATCATGAGCCGTCAATTCTTCGGACAGTTGTCATACTTCTACGCCGGAGTAGGCTGTTATTACTCCTTTCACGCGATGATGCGCCGGAAGTGGCTCGTACTCATAGTGGCGATTGCGGCTCTATCCCTGCAACACTACATCCCATACGGCCATATCATAATCCATCCCCCGGCATTGGCAGTTTTGGTAATCTGGGTATCGATGGTAGGCCGCTGGGGCACATGGGAGGGGAAGCATGACAACACCTCCTACAACATCTACCTCCTCCACTTCCCCATCATCCAGCTCTTCGTCCACTATCGCGGTGACACCCCGGTATCGCTCCCCGCAGCCCTCGCCCTCTGCCTCCTGACAACCATCCTCCTCGCCTACCTCCTCAGCAAAGCCGAAAACCAAATCCGCCGCCACCTCCGCAAACAATAATACCCCCCGGTCCCACATTTCTATTGACTCCAATATTTGACACAGAGTATCAATTGTAAGGAAATTTTTGGCGAGAAAAAATTTGCAGGATTACGATTTTTATTTTAACTTTGTGACACTTTCCAGTCGCAAGATTGAAAGCTTTCAGGATTGTCTTATGGTGTAATGGTAGCACTAAGGTTTTTGGTTCCTTCAGTCCAGGTTCGAATCCTGGTAAGACAACTCACTTAGAGCACAGCTACACTGACACTCAGCAGCTGCGCTCTTTTTTGTTTTATATCCGGAGAGAAGCAGCCATAAAGAATAAGCAAATGGAACTTTTACTATGACTGCGGATATCGCTATCTCAACATATAAACACGCCGGTATGGCACGGCTTGCTGCCGGAGCTCTGCCGCATATCGACAATGTCAGATATGTAATCTCCTGGCAGAGCCATGACAATGCACCTGTCCCCACGGCACTCCGCGAACGTGATGACGTCACTGTGGTGAGATGCAATCGTCACGGACAGTCACACAACCGTAACAACGCACTCCAACACTGCACTTCCGACATCATCATTATCTCTGACGACGACCTCATATATCATCCGGAGGGTATACAACAGCTTATCCGGGCATTTGAAAAAACACCCGAAATGGAACTGGCTGCCTTTCGCAGCATTCACGACCCGCACATCATATTCCCCGACCGGGAGACAAGACTCTCTGTCCCGCTCCCCAAGGGGTATTACGTATCATGTTTCGAAATGGCTGTAAGACGCAATTCTCCGGCCGGAAGATTGAGGTTCAATCCGGAGTTCGGACTCAACTCACCCCGTATGCACGGCGGTGAGGATGAAATGTTTCTGCTCTCGGCAATCAGGCGCGGACTCGACTGCCGCTTCCTACCCATAACCGTTTGCACTCACCCCGACGTATCTACCGGACTGAAGGGAACACTCTCTCCCGAAAATCTGCGCTCTATGGGGTGTACAATAGCCTTCTATTATCGCGCCGGCGCTATCGCACGTGTCCCGCTCAAGGCATGGAGACTCTATCGTGCCGGACAAGCCCCGCTGCTGCGGGCTATGCGTTTTCTGACGCAAGGTGCTCTCGCAGCTCCGGCCACTTACCGGCGGACACGCCAATATCTATGGTAAAAAATTCTTATGGTGGGAAGCTCTATTTCAGAGTTTCGGCATACAGCTTCATCAATGAGCGGCATCCCTCTGAATCCTCACGAGTCGGTGCCTGTTTGATGGTAATCGGCTTGTCGAACACCTTCATACCCGATTCCTCAATCAGAGCGGACATGATACCGGAAGCTCTCTCAGCCCATGTACACGTGCCCAGCACTACGACTTCGCGTTCCTTCATGCCACGCAGTGACAAAGCCCGGAGCGCATTTCCCACCGGAGGAAACAGATTGTCGCTGTATGTGGGAGCAGCTACAACCAGACCCTTATGACGGAACACGGAGGCAAGGATATCGCTTAACTCGGCGGTCGCCGCATTAAGCATCGTGATGTCGCGCACACCGGCTGAAGCCAACCCCTCGGCGGCTGACTCCGCGAGTTGCTCCATATTGCCATACATTGAGCCGTATAGGATAGTCACGCCATTATCCAGAGGCTCGTAACGGCTCAGTTTGTCGTACAGAGTTATCACCCCCTCGACGTTCTCCTGCCATACCGGCCCGTGGGTGGTGCACAGGGTCGACAATTTCACTCCCTCCAGCTTCTTGAGGGCACGCTGAACGAACATACCGTATTTACCTACGATATTGCTGTAATAACGCACCATCTCCGGCATATAACGGGAATAATCCATTTCACGGTCCAACACAGCTCCGTTGAGCGCGCCGAAACATCCGAAGGCATCACCGGTGAACATAGTCTCCTCCTCGACAAGATATGTCATCATCGTCTCGGGCCAATGGACCATCGGAGTCAGATAAAACTGCAACGTCACACCATCGCCAAGCGTCAGTGTATCACCATCCTTGACGGCCAGGGTATTGTCGGCCACACCGTAATATCCTTCGACCATCTTCAGAGTCTGGGCGTTACCGACGATTTGCAGATTGGGAAATGCACTGCGCAACAATCGTATCGCACCGCTATGGTCCGGTTCCATATGATTGATTATCAGATAATCCGGCTGTCGGTCACCAAGACGAGCACGTATCTCGTCTATCTGTTGCAGTCCGCGGGACACCTCGACACCATCAATGATGGCAACCTTCTGACCCCCATCCACAAGATATGAATTATAACTAACTCCATACGGCAACGGCCACATCGCCTCAAAACGGGGAGTCCTGCGGTCATTGACACCTATATAACTTACTCTTTCTGATATCTGTGAGGACAACATAACAAGAATGATTTATCTTTATACTGCAAAATTAATAAATTTAAGCCATATTCAAAATGAAAAACGCACCATCGGCACGTTCCGCCTCCGAGCCTCCGAGACGCATACGCCACAACCGGTAAGGCGGAAGACGCATACGCCCGCTGTCGCTACTGCTCCCACGGCATACCGTATGCCATAATGCCAAATCATCAGTTCCTTCAAGTACCCATTCCACCTGCTCGCCACCGATTATCATACGCTCTATACGTTTGTGCGCCCAACGGTCGCCGAACTTTAACGCACGCGTCAGATATTCACCCGACGGAAGCCGGGCGGAACGTCGGCTCAATTTACGCTCCGCGACACGGGTTATCACGAGTGCTGTCAGGTGCCCGTGCTCATCGACACCCCACAACCTCGCATCATGCTCCGCAATATCCGAAACCGGAAGAAGCAGTTTACCGTACATCCCGGTCGAATATTGATATACGTATCCCTCATTACCGTTGCTCATCACTATGAAATCATCACGATAACTATACCCCATACGACTTCCCTCAATCGACGGCATCTCCTTGATATCCGCCAACAACTTCCGCCGTGTCTGACTCTGCTCCACAAGTCCCTGAGCCGTATGATAGACAACAGATGTCGACGTCACCGCTACCATATCTCCGGCTGACAGCACATCACGCGACAAGAACTGTGTCAGCCCAGAGCCGCCGTCACCCGCCGCCGACCCCCGACGGACCCCGGCGCTGCAGGATGCCAGCAACGGGGTCAGCCCCGACCGTCCGGCCGAGCGACGGCGGAAACTCTCGCATAAGGTTACTATATCAGCATCACAGATACGATGACGGGACGGATAGAGCACAGGATACTCCCGGTCGGCCGTATATATGACACCTCCACCATACAGTACCGGGCCGTCGGAAGTCGAAACACCGCCTCTCACCCGCAAACGGTCATGGTCGGAATAGTCCGGATA
>CAMWRB010000142.1 GCA_947176545.1 uncultured Porphyromonadaceae bacterium | reverse complement strand
GTGACGGCTTCACTACAACTGTTACCGTCGATGGCAAAAGCTTCACTATGACAACAAGCAAGGGTAGCTCCAATACGGCTTTGCTGGAACCCACTTCACAGAAACAATGGCGTGTATATAAGGGTAGCGAGCTCAACATTACTTCCAATGAAGTATCATTGAAAGGTATCCGCTTCACTGTAGACGGTGCAAAATACGTCGTTGATGGCACTGCAAGCGAAGGTTGGAAATACACTCTGGACGAAGATGCTTTAACAATTACTTTTGACAACTCCAATGGCAGCTCCACATTCAACTATACAGCTTCTTCCGCTCAGGTGCGTATCATGAAGGTCGAGGTTTCTGACGAGGCATTTGAAGCCGGTGAGACACCCGACGTTCCTGACGTTCCTGTCACACCTGCTACTGTAGTTAAGTCCGTTAAGGAGACAGTTGCTCTTGAAAGCGGCACTAAAGTGACGGTTGACTACCCGACTGTAGTGGCTTTCGTTAATCACAGCAACTGCTTTGTTCAGGACAAGGCCGGTGACTTCATCCAGATTTACAACAGCAACTCATATCAGGTAAATGATATCATTCCTGCCGGCTGGACTGCAACATACGAACTTTATAATGGTGCAACTCCGGAACTTAAGGATGCTACTCTCCCCGAATCAACCGAAAAGGGTGAGTTCAAGCCCGCTATCGTTGCTCCCGCTGACATCACTACAGATATGGTAAACAATGTAATCGCTGTCAAGGATGTTGTATTCGCAGAGGCTACTCCTGCCGAAAAAGCTAATTTCTCAGGCACTTGCAATGGCGTTGAAATCAGCTTGCGCAACAACTACGAAGTTGCTTCAGTAGAAGCCGGCACTTACAATGTAACTCTTCTGGTTACAATATACAAGAATGAGGTTTCCCTCTATGTCATCAACTATGAGGCTGACGTAAACACAGCTGTTGAGGCTGTTGAGGTTGAGAACGGCGAGGCTCAGTACTACACTCTGACCGGTGTTAAGGTTGCCAACCCCGAGAACGGCATCTTCATCCGCGTTCGCAACGGTAAGGCCGACAAGGTTGTTCTCTAATTGACACAACTCCACCAAGACGACTTCACCAATAAGAGGTGAAAAAATATTCCCGCATCAACTGACCGCTTCATAGGGTCGTTGATGCGGGATTTTTGATTGTTAAAATGATTGATTAATTACATACGTGAGGTTGATAAATTAAGATTTTTGTTTTAAATTTGTGAGTAGAAAAACCATTGGATTTCAATCCAACCAGAAACCCCAACCAATCCCCTAAATGTCACAACATTATCATTACGACCACGTCTATGACAAAGCCCTTGAATACTTCAGGGGCGATGAGCTTGCAGCTCGTGTCTGGGCGAGTAAATATGCCTTGAAGGATTCATTCGGCAACATCTATGAAGAGACCCCTGACGATATGCACCGTCGGTTGGCGCGCGAGATAGTCCGCATTGAGAACAAATATCCCAATCCCATGACTGAGGAGGAGGTATTCGGTTTGCTCAAAGACTTCAGATATATTGTGCCGCAAGGTAGTCCTATGGCCGGTATAGGCAATGACTTTCAGGTAGGCTCGCTATCCAATTGCTTCGTCATCGGACTCGACGGCAAACCGGATTCATACGGTGGTATCATCAAAATCGATGAGGAGCAGGTACAGCTCATGAAGCGTCGCGGAGGTGTCGGTCACGACCTCTCGCATATCCGCCCCAAAGGCAGCCCGGTCAAAAATTCCGCACTGACCTCGACGGGACTTGTACCGTTCATGGAGAGATATAGCAACTCTACGCGCGAAGTGGCTCAGGATGGCCGCCGCGGAGCGCTTATGCTGACTGTTTCAATCAAGCACCCCGATTCTGAACACTTTATCGATGCCAAGATGACGGAGGGTAAAGTCACCGGAGCAAATGTATCGGTTCGTATTGACGACGATTTCATGCGCGCCGCCACAGAGGGTATTCCATATCAGCAGGCTTACCCTGTCGACTCTGACACCCCGACCTTCACCCGTGAGATTGACGCAAAGGCGCTCTGGAGCAAAATCGTACACAATGCCTGGAAATCGGCCGAACCGGGTGTCCTCTTCTGGGACACCATACGTCGCGAGAGTGTACCGGACTGCTATGAAGACCTCGGATTTCAGACCATTTCGACCAACCCGTGTGGCGAAATACCCCTCTGCCCCTATGACAGTTGCCGACTGGTAGCCATTAACCTGTACAGCTACGTTAAAAATCCCTTTACCGATAAGGCTGAATTTGACTTCGACCTCTTCAGACGTCATGTCGGACGTGCGCAACGCATCATGGACGACATCATTGACCTCGAAATGGAGAAAATCGACCTCATCATCTCCAAAATCGAGGCCGACCCGGAAACTGCCGAAGTCAAACAGACCGAACTCAATCTGTGGAAGAAGATAAAGGAGAAAACATTGAAAGGGAGACGTACAGGCTGCGGTACGACCGGTGAGGGAGATATGTTGGCCGCGCTCGGTCTTAAATACGGTACCCGGGAGGCGACACAATTCTCAGCCGATGTACACAAGGCACTTGCATTGGCTTACTATTCAGCCTCCGTGGATGCGGCTGCTGAACGAGGTGCTTTTGAGGTATACGACCCTGAACGTGAGAAGAACAACCCCTTCATAGCACGTCTGCGGGAAGCTGACCCTGACCTGTATGAACGGATGGTTACCACCGGACGACGCAACATCGCCTGTCTGACCATCGCTCCGACCGGCACAACTTCACTAATGACCCAGACCACATCGGGCATCGAGCCGGTGTTCTCACCTATCTATAAGCGTCGCCGCAAGGTCAATCCCTCTGACGAGAATGTCCAGATAGACTTTGTCGACGACGTCGGCGATGCATTCGAAGAGTATGTCGTCTATCACCATAAATTCCTCGACTGGATGCGTGCTCACAATATTGAGCCGAAGAAAAACATGACCCCCGAGGAAATAGATGAGCTAATCAAGCGTTCTCCCTACAACGAGGCGACTGCCAATGATATCGACTGGCTTGAGAAAGTCCGCATGCAGGGAGCCGTACAGAAATGGGTGGACCATTCGATATCGGTGACTATCAACCTCCCTAATGACGTCAGCGAAGAATTGGTGGACAGACTCTATGTCGAGGCATGGAAAGCCGGATGCAAGGGATGTACGGTCTATCGAGACGGTTCACGCAACAATGTGCTCGAATCGATGGCTAAGAATGCCAAAAAGAATGACACTCACGACGGTGACAACGTCAATATCATACGCACTCCGGAACACCTGCTCAAACGTCCGGTAGAACTTGAAGCCGATGTAGTGAGATTTCAGAACAACAAGGAGAAATGGATTGCATTTATCGGACTGGTGGACGGTAAACCATACGAAATCTTTACCGGTCTGGCAGATGATGACGACGGTATCTTCTGTCCGAAGAGTGTCAATCACGGCAAGATTATCAAGACCACGGATGAGAACGGACGCAAGCGTTACGACTTCCGGTTTATCAACAAGCGTGGCTATAAGACTACCATCGAGGGTCTGAGCGAGAAATTCAACCCCGAGTTCTGGAACTATGCCAAACTCATCTCCGGTGTTCTCCGTTACGGTATGCCTATCGACCAGGTGCTGAAACTGGTAAGCGGTCTCGAGCTCGATTCAACCAACATCAATACATGGAAAAACGGTGTCGAACGTGCGCTGAAGAAGTATATACCCAACGGTATGGAGGCACAGGGACAGAAATGTCCTCAGTGCGGTGCCGAGGCATTGGTCTATCAGGAGGGATGTCTGATATGCAAAAACTGCGGTACATCCCGTTGCGGATGATGAGACTCACGGCTGACGGTCATTGCGACTCACGGCCGGAATGATTGAAATTATTACAAAACAGATAATATATCATGAAGATTAAATTTCACATCAATTATCACACCAACTGGGGTGAGGAATTGTATATCTGCGGCTCAATCCCTGCTTTGGGCAATGGGGATGCAGTGCAGGCCAAGCAGATGAAGCTGGCAGCGCCTGACTCGTGGAAGTATGAGATTGAACTTCCGGAGAATACTCCGGCGTTCGATTACTACTTCATTGTCAAGGCTGAGAACCGCGAATGGCGTTTTGAATGGGGTAAACCCCACCATTTTGTCCCCGGCGACGGTATAACTCTTTACAATATTTTTGACTCGTGGCAGGACATGCCCTCCGACAAGCCCTACTATTCATCAGCTTTCGTCAACGGTATGCTCAGCCGTCAGTTCCGCGACCAACCTCTGCGCGCCGTTCCCGGCACCATCTGTCTCAAGGTATGGGCTCCGATGATAGCGCCGGATGAGGTG
>CAMWRB010000141.1 GCA_947176545.1 uncultured Porphyromonadaceae bacterium | reverse complement strand
CTCACCGCGTCTGGACATTTCGGCAAGCCACGCACGAATATCAGCTGTCGTTATCTCCGCAGCGACAAATCTCTCCTGATGTCTGTCGGTGACAAAGTCGACCAGCAGGTGCAAATCCTTGCCGTATGATACAACTGTATTGCGGGCACGGTTTAATTCCAATCGCAGGTATCTCAGGAAATCCTCTATCTCCGGCATACTCAGAAAGTCACGTTTGACGGTCATAACAATATAGAGACCTGAATGACACTGCATTCAGGACTCTATCTGTGCTATATGATAAATATGATATTATCGGACTTTTGACGATTGGGCAGGTAGATTACTGCTCGGCCTGACGAAGTTTCTGTACGTATACCGCCTTCATCATCTTCTTGCGGTTAGCAACGCTCGGCTTTTCAAATGCCTGACGGCTGCGCAGTTCCTTAACAATACCTGTTCTCTCGAATTTGCGTTTGAACTTCTTGAGAGCCTTCTCAATGTTCTCGCCTTCTTTTACTTGTACGATTATCATTTCTTTTTAGTTCTGTTATTTTTCTGATTAATTATGTGTGTGCCATTATTATGGCTACAACGCGGATGCAAAATTAGATAATTAGAATGTTCTGACAAAATTTTTTCGATAAAAAAATCAGTGTGATGATGTTTTTTTTCGATTTTGGAGTCTTTTTGTCATTTTGTTTATGAGAGCGTCCCGTCCCGAACGTACCTTGGGACGGGACGTGCATATGGTGGTTTCTGCTATTCGAGTTCTTCCTCTATTTCAGGTACTGACTGTGCAATGGCGGCACGGGCTTCCGGTGTGTTATACCATTGGGAGTACATCAGATAGTTTTTGGCTATCTTGACATTCATCTCTTTGGCCTTTTCCGGCTCAACCATCTTGACGAATTTGGCCGGTGCGCCGGCCCACATCTCGTGGGGACCTATCTGTGTACGGCTCAAAACAACTGAGCCGGCTGCCACCAGAGCGCCTTCACCTACCACTGCATCATCCATCACGATTGCTCCCATACCTATCAGGGCGTAATCGTGGATTTTGGCACCGTGGATTACCACATTATGGCCGATGGAGACATCATTGCCGATTTCGATGGTCGATTTCTGATATAGGGTGTGGAGCACGCTGCCATCCTGGATATTGACGCGGTCACCTATGGTTATGGTATTGACATCTCCGCGAAGTACGGTTGAAAACCATACGCTGCATTGCTCGCCCATCGTGACGTCGCCTACTACTACTGCATTCTCAGCCAGAAATGTTCCGGCACCTATTTTCGGGGTAAATCCCCTTACTGCTCTTATTATTGCCATGTTGTAGATTGATTATTTCAGTGGTTCGGTCTTGGCTTTCATCCATTCGGCCTCTTCGGGCGACAGGAGGGGTGTCAGACGGCTTCTTACCTCAGCATGATAGTCATTGACCCATGCTATCTCATCTGCTGTCATTATTTCCGTCTCGAAGAGTGAACGGTCGAACGGGAAGAGAGTCATCACCTTAAATCCTAAGAATTTACCGAAGTCGGTGCTCATTCTCGGTTCGGTCACTATCAGGTTTTCGCAGCGGATACCATATTTTCCGGTCACATACAGACCCGGTTCGTCGCTCGTTATCATGCCCGGTTGCAGCGGAGTCGGGTTGGCGTTAAGGCGGATATTCTGCGGACCCTCGTGGCAGTTGATGAAGAAACCGACACCGTGGCCCGTGCCGTGGAAGTATGCTTTACCCTCCTGCCACAAAAACTGGCGTGCAAGCACGTCGAGCTGGTGGCCGGTTGTACCCTCGGGGAAAATCTGACGTGCCAATGCTATATGGCCTTTCATCACCAGAGTGAAGTCGTGACGTTCCTCGGGAGTCGCGCCTCCAAGGGCTATAGTGCGGGTGATGTCGGTTGTGCCGAATGTATATTGTCCGCCGCTGTCCACGAGCAGCAATCCGGGACCGCTTATGGTAACATCTGTCTCCGGGGTCGGTTCGTAGTGTACTATCGCACCATGACCTTGCCAACCGACAATGGCAGCGAATGATTCGTCGACACAGCTCGGGTCAGACAGACGCAATGCGCGAAGGCGCTTCGCCAGCTCAACCTCAGTCAGTTTGCCCTCCGGATATTCGCGTTCTATCATCATGAAGAAGCGGGTAAGCGCCACACCGTCCTTCTCCATGGCTGTCGCCAGATTGGCAAGCATAGTGTCATTCTTGATGCTCTTGAGTCGGGCCACACCCGCACCGCCGAACACCGGTGTGCAGCTGATATGGTCGTACAGTCCGCGTGAAGTCTTCTCCGGGTCAATGAGCAGGCGGGTCTCTTTGGGAAGAGCTGCGACAAACTTGAGTACGTCGTCGTATGGTTGAACCTCGATATGATAGCGGTCAAGGTGTTCCTGAACGGCCGGGGTCAGCTTCTCATGGTCGATAAAGAGTACACGACGGTTTTCGTCTAAATAGAGATAGCTGACAAAGATGGGTGAATATGTGATGTCGCCGGCTGTACGCAGATTTGTCGCCCATGCGATGTCATCAAGGGCTGAGAGCATGACGGCGTTGGCCAGTTCCCCTTTGACCTCGGTCATAATCCGTTCGGCTTTGCTGTCTACAGTCTCGCCTACGATAGACTCGTCGTGTATGAAGAGTTTGTTTTTAGGACGTTCCGGACGGTCGGGATATATGTAGTCGAATTGGGGGAAATCAGTATTGAGTTTGACACCGTTGTCATTAAGCTCCTGCTGAAGGCGCTGGGCCATGGATATTGAGAAAGTCATTCCGTCGATACCCACTGTCTGACCGGCATTGGTGTGCTCGGTCACCCAGTCGATTAGGTCTACGGCATCCGGTCCGTCTTCAGGCATCATCTTGAAGCCTGTGCCCTGCAGCTGTTCCTCAGCCTGCAGGAAGTAGCGGGAATCGGTCCAGCACAGAGCCTCGTCGGCAGTCACTACGGCCGTGCCGTTGGTGCCGTTTGATGACCAGAAACCGGTCAGCCACTCGCGGCCTCTCCAATGATGAGGGGGAATTTCAGACTGGTGCGGGTCAGTGCCGGTGATGATGACGGCATCGATGTTGTGGTCTTTCATGGCTTGGCGCAGCCTCTGAAGATATTCAAGGTTCTTCTTTTCCATATATTATATTTAAGGTTATGATTATACTGTTTATGTGACGTGTCGGATATGCCGGGTGTTGCATCCGGCCGACAATAATGCAAATATAACGATTTAATTGCTAAATACGTCAGTTGAGCTCGATTATTTCGCATTCACTCATCTCGGATCCGTCGATTTTAAGACGGATTAGAGTGCGTTTTTTGTGCCATCCCTGCTGTCCGGCCGCCCCGGGATTGATGTGCAGTGACCGGAGTTCTTTATCATATATGACTTTCAATATATGGGAATGTCCGTCTACCATCAGTTTTATGCCATTTTCACGCAGTAACGTTTTCATACCTCGTGACCATTTGCCCGGATAACCCCCGATATGCGTCAGCAATACCTTGACATCCTCGCAGTCGAAAATCAACAGCTCCCGGCATTTACGTCTGACCATACCGTGGTCTATATTGCCGCTGACGGCACGCACCGAACATATCTCCGCCAACTTTTCTATAATACTGTAATCACCGATGTCTCCCGCATGCCATATTTCATCGCAGTCGTTGAAATAGGTCGCATATCTCTCATCCCAATATCCATGCGTATCGCTGAGTATTCCAATCCGTTTCATAATGTATATCTAAATCTCAGGTTTTGTATATATAACAATTTATTCAATATAATGATAAAGCACCTTCTGATGATTCGGAAAGTGTTTTAACATTTGTATAAAAAATAAGCTGAAAATTATTGTATAATCTTCTTGTTTACTTTATTTCCATGAAGAATTATAAATATACCTGTACCTGTCCGGAGTTTAAACTGCACCCCAAAAGTTGGACACAAAACTTTTGGGGTGCAGTTCATTCTCGGTCGCCTGGGTCTATCTATTACACTTGTTAATAACCGACTTTGCATATTTACTTATATTTTATTATTCTCTTTAAAACAATCTCAAGACATGAAAACAAGATTTTATAGACTTTTGCGATAATTATTCTAACGGTGTTCCTGATTTCATCAACCGCGTGTTGTTCTTTGCTTGCTCTATTGTAGCAGCTTTAACAGTTGGTGACATCATAACTTCGATTTCCTAACCCTCAAAACACAGACAACAATGATACATACAAGGACAAAAGGAATATATAACCGCGCAAAGAGGATATAAAGGCTGTATGTGATTGGATTGCGGAGGATAAAAGCGGTGATTTCACCTATCAATTACGCTCTGGTGACGGTAAAGGGGTTTATTTGACACATCAAGCCGG
>CAMWRB010000140.1 GCA_947176545.1 uncultured Porphyromonadaceae bacterium | reverse complement strand
ATTTCAGCTTCACACTGGCTGCGGGCACCAATCTCAAGACCAAGGGTGGAGGACGAATAGGGTTGAAGATTAACGGTAAGGAGGCGATGTCAGTCGGTGCGGTGCTTTCCGAAGAAAACGGCACGATTAAACCGGAACATCTCAAACTCCAGCTTACCGAATTCCCGCTGAGTGTGGCCAATCCGTTCCTCGATGCGGATATGATGCAGCTGTACGGTGCACTCAACGGCAGTATGGCGCTCAGCGGAACACTGACGCAGCCTGTCCTGAACGGCTCAATCGCGTGCGACTCAGTGCGTGTCAAGATTCCGATGATAGGCAGCTCACTGCGCTTGGACAATGACAGTATCAGCGTGGTGGACAATATGCTGACGTTTGAGAAGTTCGCCGTCTATGCAGCCAACAATAATCCCTTGCAGGTGTCAGGCAGTGTGGATGCACGCCAGCTGAGCAATATAAACTTTGACCTAAAGGCCAATGCCTCCAATTTCCAGCTGATTGGTAACGACCAGCGGGCTCGCTCCGACGTGTACGGTAAGTTGTTTATGAATCTAAACGCCACGGTCAAAGGGCCGATGAGACACTTTGACGTGAACGGTAATGTCGGAATACTCGGTACCACGGATATCTATTACACCATACCGGGAGGAGCCTCATCGATAACTACCACGGACACGGAAGGGGTTGTCAAATTTGTAAACTTCAATGATACGACTCACGTGGAGGATGCAGACAGCGTGCCTCAGATGATGGCTATGCGTGTTCGTGCCAATCTGACTATTTCCCCCGGTGCGCGTGCATGTGTGTACCTAAGCAGTAACAAAAGCTATAAAGTGACTGTAACACCCTCCGGCTCATTCAGCTATTACCAGAATTTCATGGGCGATATGACCCTGAACGGCCGTCTGACACTCGGTGATGGTATGGTGAGATATGGTTTCCCGGTATTGGGCGACAAGACCTTCACTTTCGACCCGCAGAGCTATGTCCAGTTCAACGGAAACATAATGAATCCGGCCTTTGATGTGTCGGCTACTGACAAAATACGGGGCAGTGTGGTCAATTCGAGCGGCAACTCACAGATGGTCAACTTCCTCGTACAGCTTCTCGCATCCGGAACGCTCTCAGCACCTAAAATATCGTTCGACCTTTCTACCGATGACGATTTGTCACTGCAGAACGAACTCTCGTCCATGTCAGCTGACCAGCGTTCCATGCAGGCTATGAATCTGCTTATCACCGGACGTTATCAGGGTGTCGGCATGAAGTCCTCGTCGTCCAATCTCGTGACGGGCAGCCTGTATGGTTTCCTGACCTCGACACTCAACAACTGGGCCGCGCAGAATATCCGCGGAGTAGACTTATCATTCGGTGTGGACCAGTATGACAAGAGTGTCAATGGAGAGAAATCTTCGGCTACCAGCTATTCCTATCAGGTGTCAAAGTCGCTGTTCAATAATAAATTCAAGATAGTAGTCGGTGGCAACTACACTACGGATGCGACAGTCGACGAAAGTTTTGCAGAGAATCTGTTCAGCGACGTGTCGTTTGAATACACTCTCAAGCAAACCAACAATCTGACCATGCTTGTCAAGCTGTACCGTCATCTCGGCTATGAGAGTATTCTTGAAGGCGAAGTGACCGAAACAGGTGTCGGTTTTGTCATGAAACGGCGCCTCTCGACCTTACGCAATCTCTTCAGGTTGCGCTGGGGCAACCGACGTCGTCAGACCGGAGCTGTCGAGGTCAAGGATACCATCTCAGTGCGGAGCGGACGTGATACAATTCAGAATAAGGAGCTGACTGAAAAGAAATGAAACAATCGAGCCATCCTCATACGAGCCGTAACGTATCGGCAATAGTTTTGATGCTGCTTATTCTGGTGGCTTCCTGCTCTACGACCAAGCGTCTCGAGGAGGGTGAGACACTCTACACCGGCGTAAAGGCATTAAAGATTAATCCTACTGACAAGGAGAAACTCCCTGATGAACTGATATCGAATGTCAAGGAGGCGATAAATGTGCCCCCTAACAATCCGATGCCGTTCATGTCTCCTTACTACCGCACACCGTTCCCAATCGGGCTGTGGGTATATAATAATTGGAATGACTCTGCACGCGGATTGAAGGGATGGCTATACCGTAAACTTGTGGCTCAGCCTGTACTTATATCCGATGTCAAGGCCGAACAGAGGGTCAAGATGATAGAGAGCATTCTGGCCAATAACGGTCATTTCGGCTCGACGGCCAACTACGATATACTCTACAATAAGAAAAATCCCAAGATGGCGAAAATTCTTTATACTGTAGATGTGTCGGCCGCATATCCGATAGATTCAATAATATACCTTGATAATGAAAGCAGTCCGCTGTGTCATTTCATTGACTCGTTGGCGCGTCGCAGTCCGTATCTTAAGAAGGGTGAGACATTCTGTGTCGACTCGCTGACCGTTGAACGAGTGCGCATCACGAATGCATTACGCAACAGGGGTTACTATTATTTCAAGCCGGAGTATATAGAGTATGAGGCGGACAGCCTGATAACTCCTCATGCTATCGCATTGCGTCTGACACTGGCTGACAATATGCCCGATATTGCAGAGAGACGCTTCCGTACCGGCAAGGTCTACACAACACTCCTGCGTCGCAGCAAGCGTCATCCCGGCACACCCGACACGCTGCATACCAACAGGGGAGAGGTGATTGTGATGCGTCCGCAGCGGGTTCGTCCCGGCCTGATACCGAGTTGTATCACGTTCAGGGATGGCAGATACTTCTCGGTGCGCAATATGGACCGTACGCAACAGCGCCTGTCGAGGCTGGGTATATTCGGCAGTATAAACATTCAGCCGGTTCCGGCCGATACCTCCGCCTCCAATCCGGTCATGGATGTATATATCACTTGCCAGTATGACCAACCCATGGAGGCATCCATTGAGGTCAATACATCCTATAAATCCAATTCCTATCTCGGTCCCGGTGTCATTCTGGGTCTCAGCCATAACAATATTTTCGGCGGTGCCGAGAAACTGTCATTTCAATTCACAGGCTCGTATGAATGGCAGATAGGCGGAGGAGCCGGTCGTTCCCTCTTCAACTCCTATGAGTTCGGTCTGTCAGCGTCGCTCGCATTCCCGCGTCTGTTGGCTCCCAACTTCATACGCCGGCGCAACCGTGACCTGAACTGGACAACAATCACGCTGAGCGCGGACCTGCTCAACCGTCCCCATTATTTCAAAATGGCACAGTTCAATCTCGGTATAACGTACGAGTGGCATCCCACGCGCAATGTCGTCAATCAGTTCACTCCGTTCAAGCTGACATACACCAAACTCATCAAGACCACACCCGAATTTGAGTCAATCATGAATCTCAATCCTTCGGTGGCATTGAGTTTCCAGAGTCAGTATATACCTCAGCTGAGTTACACATACACTATCGACAAGTTTCTGGAGCGCGAGCGCATCAACGGAATCAACTTCACCACTACGTTCACTGAAGCCGGAAATGTCTTTGACGGATTGTACAGACTGTTCGGCGTCAAGGGTGAGAAGAAGCTCTTCGGCACTCCATTCTCCCAGTTTGTGAAGGGGACGGCACAACTTGTGTATTCGCGCAGGCTTATACGTGGCAGTGACCAGTGGCTTGTATCGCGTATAATGATAGGTGCCGAACATGCTTACGGCAATTCCAAGGAGGTGCCGTATGCAGAGCAATTCTATATCGGTGGTGCCAATTCAATCCGTGCCTTTACCGTGCGCAGTCTTGGTCCGGGCAGTTATCGTCCGCCGGAAGATATGGTGAACGGCTATTTCGACCAGACCGGTACATTCAAGCTCGAACTCAATACGGAATACCGTTTCCCGATAGTAAGCATTCTTCATGGTGCGGTCTTTCTCGATGCCGGTAATATATGGTTGTTGAAGAACGACCCTTTACGTCCCGGCGGTTTGCTCAGAGGCAAGACATTCTTCAAGGATTTGGCTCTCGGTACAGGTGTCGGTCTGCGCGTTGATGCCGGAGTGATTGTAGTGCGCGGCGACCTCGGCTATGGGCTTCACACACCTTACAGCAACGGCACGGGTCATTATTTCAACGTGGCTTTCAAGAAAGCTTTCGCTTTCCATCTCGCCATAGGTTACCCCTTCTAAGAAGCTATCTTGCATAAATATCAAGGGTTCCTGTGAGATATACGTAACGAGTCATCAGTAAGGAGAAACGATGAAACCATACTCCCGCCGAGAAATACGAGGACTGTTGTTGCTCGCTATTGTCTGTCTCCTGTGTGTCGGTTTAGGCCTGATGTCACGTCGCGGATGGTTCAACAGCCGAAGACCCGAGACGTAACAAGCCCCCCGCCACTTCGCTCCCGAAGTCTCAGAGTCACGCACACGAGTAAGTGCCGGTACTCGAAAAGCAGAG
>CAMWRB010000139.1 GCA_947176545.1 uncultured Porphyromonadaceae bacterium | reverse complement strand
AGGGTGTCGTAATATTGCGTCCCAAGGTATTTGAGGATGCACGCGGTTATTTTTTCGAGAATTTCTCGCAACGAGTCTTTGAACGTGAGGTTTCACCCATACGTTTTGTTCAGGATAACCAGAGCAGTTCGGTGCGTGGTGTGATACGCGGATTGCATTTCCAACGGCCGCCACATGCCCAGGCAAAGCTTGTGAGTTGTGTTGTCGGCAGAGTCTTGGATGTAGCGGTCGACATACGCAAGGGTTCTCCGACTTACGGTCACTATGTCGCTACGGAGCTCAGCGATGAGAATCACCTGCATTTCTTTATCCCCAAGGGATTCGCACACGGGTTCTCGGTGTTGAGCGATGTCGCTGTATTTCAGTATAAATGTGACAATTATTATGCGCCGGAGTCAGAGGGCGGTTTAGCTCTCGATGATGAGGTGCTGAATATAGACTGGGGTTTGGAGCTGAGCGGGGCGATATTGAGTGATAAGGATAGAAATCATCCGATGTTAAAAGATTTTGACTCCCCCTTTATTTACAATTCAAGCGATTTGAAACCATGAATATTCTTGTCACCGGGGCTAACGGTCAGTTAGGCATGTCGATAAGACGTGCCGTAATCAACTCTGCTGACAATTATATCTTCACGGATATTAAGGAGCTGGATATAACCGACGGTGCAGCGGTTTCTGAATATCTGAATGGACACGATATCGATATAGTCGTCAATTGTGCGGCATATACTGATGTAGAGCGTGCTGAAGATGATTATGACAAGGCGGAGCTGCTGAACGCCACGGCAGTGAAAAATCTGGCCGAGGCAATCAAAAGACGCGATGGCCTGCTCATACACATTTCTACGGATTATGTGTTCGGTGGTGGAAAATATAACACTCCGATTCGCGAGGACGCCGAGGTCAATCCCACGGGTGTCTACGGGTTGACCAAACTGCATGGTGAGGAATATGTCAAGGAGTCCGGTGCCGACGCGATAATAATTCGCACGGCATGGCTTTACAGCGAATACGGCAAGAACTTCGTAAAGACGATGCTCGGCCTAACCTCCGTCAAACCGACACTCAATGTGGTTTTTGACCAGATGGGTTCGCCCACGTATGCCGGCGATTTGGCCACGGCTATCGTCGGACTATTGGAATCGGGAGAACTTGAGGACAAGGAGGGTATCTATCATTTTTCCAATGAGGGTGTATGCTCATGGTATGATTTTGCTAAAGAGATTGCCATGATGTCGGGTCATGATGAGTGTGAAATTCAACCTTGCCACAGTGATGAATTTCCCTCAAAGGTGGTGCGTCCGTCATACTCCGTATTGGATAAGAGTAAATTCAAGAAATGTATCGGCATGCCGATACCATATTGGAAAACGTCATTGCAAAAATGTCTGACAAACCTTAATAATCAAAAAGAGATTATCTTATGAGCAAAAGAAGAAATATCCTGATTACCGGTGGGGCCGGATTTATCGGTTCTCATGTGGTGAGACTATTTGTCACCAAATATCCTGAATACCATATCATCAACCTCGACAATCTGACATACGCCGGCAATCTGGCTAATCTGAAGGATATAGAGGATTGTGAGAATTATACCTTTATCAAAGCTGATATAGCAGACCTTGAGACGATGCGTCGCGTAGTTAGGGATTACAAGATAGATGGTATAATTCATCTTGCAGCCGAGAGCCATGTAGACCGTTCCATCAAGGACCCGTTTACTTTTGCAAGAACCAATGTCATGGGTACGCTGAGCCTGCTTCAGGCCGCACGCGAATACTGGGAGTCACTTCCCGAACGCTACGAAGGGAAACTCTTCTACCATATATCGACAGATGAAGTGTACGGAGCGTTGGAACTGACTGCTCCCGAAGGGATAGAGTCTCCCTTTACGACATCGGCATCGTCGGAACATCATCAGGCTTATGGTGAAGACTTCTTCGTAGAGACAACCAAGTATAATCCTCATTCTCCCTATTCGGCCTCCAAAGCATCGAGCGACCACTTCGTGCGAGCCTATCATGATACTTACGGTATGCCGACCGTCGTGACCAACTGTAGCAACAATTATGGACCGTATCAGTTTCCCGAGAAACTTATACCGTTGTTCATCAATAATATAAGAAAACGTAAACCGTTGCCCGTATACGGTAAGGGTGAGAATGTACGTGACTGGCTCTATGTCGAAGACCACGCTCGCGCGATTGATATGATATTTCATACCGGTAAAGTGGCCGAAACGTATAATATCGGTGGGTTTAACGAGTGGAAGAATATAGATATTATCCGTGTGATTATCAAGACGGTCGACAGACTGCTCGGTAATCCCGAAGGATATAGCGACGAGTTAATCACATTTGTCACAGACAGAGCCGGCCACGACCTGCGTTATGCCATTGATTCGCGGAAGCTTCAGCGTGAACTCGGCTGGGAACCTTCGTTGCAATTTGAGGAGGGCATCGAAAAGACTGTCCGTTGGTATCTGGATAATCAGGAATGGATGGACAACATCACCTCAGGTAACTATGAGAAGTACTATGAGGAGATGTATGGTAACAGATAGGTCGTTATACCTTAAAGGGAAAGTGGGATGCAATCAGATTAAGATAAATCCGATAGTCCGCTAAACCGTGCAAGTGTTTGTGACGTTTAATAGTTATCAGCAGGTTGATGATGGATACTGTGCAAGCGGAAATATAAGTTTGCGTGTTACGTTAAGCCTGCCGGATTAACCTTAAACTCAATTACCATGGAAAAAGATAGAATCATACCAGCATCAGAGTTAATAATAAATGGTGACGGCAGTGTCTTTCACATACATCTGCGTCCGGACCAGCTGAGAGATAAAATTATCCTGGTCGGTGACCCGGGTCGTGTCGATATGGTCGCGTCATATTTCGACAGTATCGATTATGATGTGCAGTCGCGCGAATTTCATGCCATCGCCGGCACATACAAGGGAAAACCTCTCATGTGTATTTCTCACGGCATAGGTCCTGACAACATTGAAATCGTAGTGACGGAGCTTGATGCGCTCGCCAATGTCGATTTTGAAACACGGAAGGTTCGCAGTGAGCATCGTACACTTGAGATGGTACGTGTAGGAACGAGCGGTTCGCTGCAGGAAGAGATACATATCGGTGATTATGTCATGGCCTCCAAGGGTACAGGTTTCGACGGTATTCTGAATTTCTATGCAGACCGCGACAAGGTATGTGACCTCGACTTTGAGAAGGCATTTGTAGAGCACACCGGATGGTTGCCGACATGGGCGGCGCCGTATACCGTCAATGCGAATGAGGAATTGCTGGAACGTATCGGTCGCGGTGAGATGATATATGGATATACGATGGCAGCGGTAGGATTTTATGCTCCGCAGGGACGTATGGTAAGGTTGCCGCTTGCAGACCCGCATCTCAATGAGAAGATAGAGTCGTTCAGATACAACGGTAAGCCAGTGACCAATTACGAGATGGAGTCGGCCTGTCTGCAAGGTCTGGCTGCACTGTTGGGTCATAAGGCAATGACGGTATGCTGCATAATAGCCGAACGTCGCGAGACTAAAGCAAATACTGATTACAAACCCTCTGTCGCTAAATTGATAGAGACAGTGTTGGAACGTATCTGATAGTAGTCCTCCGGCTATTGAGAGAAAACAGATGCGGAGATACAATGATATGGAGATAAGGGTGGCCCTTTCGATGACGAAGGGGGTCACCCCGGCTTTATTGAGACGTTTAGCTGAGGAGGATATAGAATTGGGGAAGCTCTTCGGTGGAAATGTACGCTCCATACTGGAGAGTATTGGTGCGCGTCCCAATGCTCTATTTGATATCGAGTTGGGTGAGGCTATGTCGAGGGCACGGCGTGAGGTCGAATTTATGGAGCACCATAATATCGAAGGCCTGTTTATACTCGATGATGATTATCCTGTACGTCTCACGGATGTTCCTGATGCGCCGATACTGCTGTATAAATTGGGTAATGCCGACCTCAATAATTCGAGAATGATAAGTATGGTCGGTACACGGATGGCGACTCCGAGGGGATTGGCACTAACACGACAGTATGTCGAAGAGATGGCCGAATCATTTTCAGGAGTAGGGATAGTGAGCGGTCTGGCCTACGGCATAGACGCTGCAGCCCACAGTGCGGCCATAGATGCGGGGTTGCCAACAATTGGTGTATTGGCACACGGACTTCAGATGATATATCCTGCGGCCAACAGGGAACTGGCTACACGTATTCTGAGTACCGGGGGAGCGTTGTTGTCAGAGTATCCTTTCGGAACCAAACCCTACCGCGGGCATTTTCTTGAGCGTAACAGGATTGTAGCCGGTCTGTCGGATGTCACAATCGTTATGGAGAGTGACATAAAGGGAGGGGCAATGTCTACAGCAAGATGTGCCGATGAATATAAC
>CAMWRB010000138.1 GCA_947176545.1 uncultured Porphyromonadaceae bacterium | reverse complement strand
GTCTAATATTCTCCCGTAAATTTATATAACACAAAAGAATACAAACCGCATGCAAATATTCACGAATGACCCATATGTACCATTCGGGTTCGTACAATCCGGTCATAAGAATATCACCACAAATTTAATAATTTTTAAGATAACCGGCAACAATAATACCTATAATATGGAGGAATCTGCTTGAGTGAATAGAAAAGGTTAATTATAAAGGTGAATGTTAATGTGCGTATCTTCTCGCGATAATACTTATCAGCACAATCAATCTGGCTTAAAATTTGTTGTAGATATAGTAAATATTGAAGATATGCAGACATCTAATAAGGAACTCCGACAATTTATGTTGCGCGTCATCACTGCTCTCAATCATTTTGAGATATTGGCTGCTATCGACATGATAAGAGAGTATCTTGATTCTCATGCCGACGCTGAACTTAAAGATGCTTTGGAGCAGGTTTCCCGTACATACAAATATATGCTTCATTATCTGGTGGAGGGACAACAAGACCCGGGTAGGAATCAATTATATTCCGACCTGAGGGAAGACCTCTATGGCATTGTGAGAGCAATCGAATTCCGTGATAACTTAAAGGACAGCTCGGAACTATATTACTCAACGGCAAGACTCGTAAGACATAAAAGACTCTCTATTCCGCAGCTTATCTCTGAATACGATAACATTAAAGACATAATGCTGCTTAATGCGTCTAATGATGACAAGGCTAACATACTTAAAGAACGCGACCGGATTTTAAGTGACATTTTTGACACCATCTGGACTCTGCCACCGGCTGAAAGTAAAAGGCTTGGCAGACTGGCAGGCATTGCTAAAGAGAGAAGTGATGATTTCATTTTGCTTTCTACTATTGTTGGCGCTTTGACTATGGGAGCGCTTAAAATGTATGACAGGCAAAAACTTATTACGCTACTTGATATCGATGAGATTGCTGACCAGCGGACAGGTGCACGAACATTAACCGGTATATTGTTGATTTTATACCGCCATGCCAACAGACTTAAGGATGACTATACACTAAGATTAAGATTTGACACATGGACTGACAATCTATTGAATTATAGAAGATTGAGAGAGATGTTGATGGTCTTTATACGCACTGTCGGCTCTCTTCAGCTGACTCAGAAGCTTGAAAAGGATATTATGCCTGACATTATGAAAGCATCGCCTGATATCATGAAAAAATTCAATGAGAAAAAAGGTTAAAAGAACATAATGGACCCGGAAGAAAATCCGGAATGGGAAGATATAATTTCCAAATCAGGCATTAAGGACAAGATAAATCGCCTCGAGCGACTGCAACGCGATGGTGCAGACCTGATGCTCATGGGACTGGGGCGGATGAAACAAATGCCGTTCTTTAATAAGATATTCAACTGGTTCATTCCATTCACCATCGAGCATTCTGAAATTTACAATACAATAAACCGGAATGAAAGAGAGATGATTGAGTCTGTCAATAATCTCAACATGTTCTGCGATTCTGACAAATACACATTTGCTTTGATGATACATCACATTCCGGAGGCGCAACGCAAACAGATGATAGAGGGTATTAACGCCCAGATGGAGCAGAACAGAGAGGAGTTCAAGGAAGTACTTCTCAAGAGCAGCACACCGGACTTCGACCGCGAAGCCCTTTCGTATGTCCGGTCGTTATATCGGTTTTATAATTTCTTCAGAACGAAAAATGAATTTCAATCACCATTAGGATTTCCGTTCAATTTCAGTTCTATTCCATTTCTTGGCACACTGTTGCGTGAACGTGAGATTATCGAGATGGTCGCCGAGTTCTATTTCAGAAATAAACATTATAAAGAGGCGCTCCCGCTATTCCTGATAATGGCTGAAGATTGCAACGAGCCGAGTCTATATGAGAAAATCGGATATTGTTATCTACAGGAGGAGAATCCCCAGACGGCCTTGTCCTATTTTGAAAAGGCGGAATTGCTTAATGATAGCAGCACATGGCTGTGTCGCAATATTGCCGGAGCGGCCGAGAGAGCCGGAGATTATGCGAAAGCAGCAAAATATTATGAAACTCTTCTTGCAGATGATTCCGACAATATTACACTTCTGAAGAATTACAGCGATTGTCTGGTCAAAGCCGGTAAGTATAATGACGCTCTAAAGGTTCTGTATAAAATAGATTATCTCCAACCGGAGGAAGAAGAGACCAGGACAGGTATCGTAAGGTGTCTTATGCATCTCGGTCGATATGGTCAGGCACATGAAATGATGGAATCTGTTCTTGCTGTTTCGATTTTGACCGGAGTAGAAGTGGCCGCCGACAGATTAATACTGTCCGGTCATATCTTGCTGGCTACCGGTCATATTAAAGATGCCATAGCCCGTTACCGACAAGCCGTAAATGCTCATGACAGCACTGTGAAAACAATTTCGCAGTTACGTAAGCGCCTTGACGATGATTGGGCCATATACCCGTCCGATACGTTTGACCGAAAAATAATCCCGCTCATAACAGACGCTGTAACGCTCGACTGAACGAAACCAACGAGGCTTAATACTCATAACCCACACCAAATATATGAGATGGTGCGGGTTATATTTTTTCAACAGGAAATATCAGGTACGGTTTAATTCAACACGTTAGCCTCTATCGTATCTATTGTTCTTGCAAAATCCGGAGCGATGGAAATTCTATCCTTGACTGATGAGATACCATGCAGGACTGTCGCATGCTGACGATTGAGCTTATGCCCGATGGCCGTGCTGGAAAGAGATGTCAGTTTATTGCTAAGATACATTATGACCTGACGGGCATCCGCAATATCACGGACACGGCTTTTTGAGAATATGACATCAGGATTTATATTATATGCTTCGGCGGTAGCTTCCACAATCATGTCGAAGTTGATGGGCTTCTTATCCTTTACTTTAACCGTATTTCTGACTACTTCCTGAGCCAATGATAAAGTAATCGGAGCATTCAGAGATATACTTCGCGTCAATATACCCATGACTATACCTTCAAGTTCGCGCACTGAATTGACGGCATTATTTGCGATATAGTCTATCACCTCTTCGGGCAATTCAAGACCGTTATTGCGTGCTTTAAACTTAAGTATCTCCTTGCGCAGGGTTGCGTCCGGACGCGGCAATCTTTCCGTAAGACCCCATTTAAATCTATCAATGAGCCTGTCGGCAATTCCTTCCAGTTCCCTCGGCGGACGGTCACATGCGAATACAAGCTGCTTGCCGCTCTGATGGAGATGATTGAAAATCGGGAACAGTACCTCGGAGGTTTTGACTTTGTTAGATATTTCCTGCAGGTCATCTATTATCAGAAGGTCCATCATCATAAACCAGTTGATGAAATCAGGAACCTTCTTGGAAATAGTCGCTTCGGCATACAGATGTTGAAACTGCCTTGCGGTAGTGTAGTAGACTTTTGCAAGAGCATTCTTCTCACGAACCCTGATACCTATGGCCTGAACCAGATGAGTCTTGCCGACTCCTACGTCGCCGTATAGGAAAAAGGGATTAAAATCGGAATTACGGGGACTCGCCGAAATAGCTTGTGCGATTGTATTGGCCAATCGGTTTGAATCGCCCACACAATAATTCTCAAAATTTAAAGCCGGATTGAGCTGTGAGTTGAATGACGGCATCCGCGCACCGGCCTGATTTTGAGCTGCAACACCGCGTGTTGTTGCGTTGTCAAGCTTGCTGCCTACAATAGTACTCTTGCCGGAATGAGGTAAAGTCACATCACCATTGGCCGCGCCAATCATACGTACCCGATAATTCAACCTGGTATCCGGACCGAAAACTTTTAATATTGCTGACGACAAAACATTGTAGAAGACATCCTCATACTGTTCGTAATAGTAGTGTGTAGGTACTTCGATGGTAAGAGTATCGTCATTATATGACAAGGCATAGGTTTTACTAAACCAGGTGTTATATCTGGTTTCACCTATATTGTCGCGGATAAACTCCTGACACTTATGCCATTTTATTTGATAATCTTCGTTCATCGTTGCTACTGTTACTCGGTATTCTGTCGTTTCACCTTCCGGTCTGACTAAGCTTCAGACACATCTGCCATCATCTCATCCGACCGATGTCAAAAAGAGCGGAAAATCCCAATGCGAGAATTCCGCTCTACAAAATAAGTTATAAAAAAGTGAAAAAAAAATAGTTTTTTTACTTGTTTTTCTCCAATAAAGTGTAAGTATCTTACTTTTAGGAATATATTTTTTATTTTTTTTACAGACTTATAATATCGGTTATCTTAATGACAGTTTACCCGATAAGGTAATATCTGTGAGGATTGATGCTTAGGCCATACAGATTGCCCTGCTCATCTTTTCTAAAGAAGCTTGATGGAGATATAGCGCTTGGGATTACGCTTTATATCCACAATCAATGAGTCTATATCCGCAACTACAGTATTCAGATGATTATACAG
>CAMWRB010000137.1 GCA_947176545.1 uncultured Porphyromonadaceae bacterium | reverse complement strand
CTCCAGGACACGTTCCTTGCCGCTTTCTCTGGCAGTCGCATCAGTATCGTCAGCACCGAGACAGATATTTTCCAATATCGACCCGGTGAAGATTTTACCCTCCTGCATCACCACGCCGCAATGTGCCATCCAATCCTGAGGATTCATATCACGGATATCATTACCGCTCAGATAGAGACTCCCCTTCTGAGGGATGTAGAATCCGAGCATCAGTTTGATGAGCGTGGACTTGCCGCAACCGCTCTCACCCACCAGTGCGGTGACCGTGCCCGGCATGACCTCCAGATTCAGACCGCGTATGACATATGGAGATGAACTCCCCGCATATTTGAACCATACATCCGACAGCTTAATCGAGGGGCGTGAGAATGTACGCTCACCGCGAAACTCAGACTCATTGTTGATTACATCATCAATACGCTGATAGGATATGACGGCATCCTGCAGCGACGTTATGGATGATGAAATCTGCGAGAACGGCTGCGCCAGCCTGCCCGTGATGTATGCCAATGTCATCATTATGCCGAATGTCATGTCGCCCTGTATCACTAACATGGCGCTCACTCCGGTGACGGAAAACTCCTTCAGCCGCGACAGCAGGGTATGACCGCTGTTCTGGAAAATGGAGAGCTTCTGCGAGCGCAGGGATGTGTCGTTGAGACGGCGCTGTGTCTCACGCCATTTCTCTATTCGGGCATTCTCGGCATTGTTTACCTTCAGGTCTGCCATACCGTTGGTAAGCTCGTAGGCGTGATTACGGTTTTCGGAATGAGCGCTGAACATCGCCATGTCGATACTCTTGCGACGGCTCAGGAAGAGTGCGTTCCACCCTATTTCAATAAGTGAACCTATGATGATGATGGAGAAGATTAACGGACTGTAGTGGAACAGAAGTATGGAGAATACTATAAAGTTGAGAGCCATGATGAGCATGGCGTTCGGAAATGACATCAGAAAGTCACGTATGCGCGACTGGTCACCGATTTTCTGCACGAAGTCCGAGCTGACCTTCCTGTCGAAAAACGAGATGGGAAACCGTGAGAGACGGCTCAGGAAGTTATCGGTCATCTCGAGGTTCATCCTGAGTCCGGAGCGTGTCAGCAGCCAGTTCATGCCGTGGGTCGACACAAGCTCACCGAACGCGACCGCCAACTGCGCCGCCAGCAGTGCGAGCACGATATTGAAATCCTTTGACGAGATTCCGTCATCGACAGTCCGCCTCAGAAGCAGAGGCATGGCGAAATCCGCCGCCATGACGACCAGAGTGATGAGTAGTGTCCACGCGAATGTCTTACGGTATCCCTTGAAGAATGACAGCAGATACCGTCTGAAGCTGCTCAGGACGTTGGATTTGGGGAAACTCTTGCTCTCGAACCCGTCGTCCGGTTCGGCGAGCACCACCAGTCCCCTCTCTTCTCCGCGAGGTATCCAACCCTCCGTAAACTCCCGCTCATCATATACTACCTTTCCCTCAGCCGGGTCAGCCACATGATACCTGTACCTTCCGCGCCGCTCGGTTATGCGATACAGGACTACGAAATGCCTCTGCTTCCAGTAGACGATGGCCGGCAGCGGCATCCTGCGCGCATGCTCGATTCCGATTTTGAGGGAGACGGCATTCAGCCCTATTTCACGGCAGCAGTCAGTTATATCCTTCAGGGACATGCCGAGCCTGTTAAGGTCGGTAATTTCCTGAAGGGAACGTATCGGAACTTTCTTGCCGAAATGACGCGCAACCATACGGATGCACGTCAGTCCGCAGTCCGAATGCTCAAGTTGCCTGTAACATCTGAAAGGTCTGAACATGTCAAGAAGACAACTATTCTTAGCTGCCGGCGGCTCCGGAAGTGATTTGCGAGGGAGCCTGTACGTTAATGTTCTTGTTTATTCTCTTGCCGTAGCCGAAAGTGTATGAGAGATTCAGGGAGAATTGCCTGCCGGGATAAAAATAGGTGGTGTTGTGGATGTAATTGTCAAAGGTATAGTCATGAGACTGGACACGATGCTTATGGAAGATATTGTCTACCCTGAAACTTGCGTAGAAATCACCGTTACCGTATGTAATACCTAATCCCCATTTATCCGGACGATATTGTATCATATATCCACCGAAACCCAATCGTTTCTCTACCCCTCTGTAGGATACATCCACGCTGAAATCTCCCATATTATAGCTTACATTTCCGTCTATTCTGAATCTGGTGAGCGATTGCGATTCAGTTCCCTTGCCAAATCTCATCATTTCCACTGACGGAGACAGGCTTAACCCTAATTTTCTATTGAAAAGATTGGAGTTGAGGTTGAGACTGACCGTCATGTCATTTATCGGTCTGTCATTAAACTGCTGTTGTATGATACCACCCATATCTTCGGGAGCTGAAGTATAATAATAATATGGAATCTTCCAGTATAAATAATCGATATTGAGTGTGGGAGTAAGCCACCGCAACGGCATCCAGCTCTGTTGCAGATTAATCCTGAATTCAGTGGAATTCCCGAGCTCCGGGTTTCCTTTGAACCACTTAAGCTCGCTCTCCCGCTGCAACACCTCGTTAGCCTGAGATGCAGACCCGTTTGCGACCGTATAATAGGTCGAGAAGTTCATATAGGCTTTATCGGACTGATACCAGTTGGAGGCGACATAGAAATATGGCGAAGCCTCTGATTCGGTGCTGATTCCTCTGATATGGCGGTAATTGACAGTGACTCCAGGCATTATATTGAGCGAAAAGGTATTGCATGGCTGCCACCACCAGCTCAAACCCGTCAAGGATGTGCCCCGGGTCTGACCGGACTTGTCTGTGTAAGAACCGGTATATCCGATATTGTAGTTAGTGACTTTTTCATTGATAATTAACCAAAGACCGGTGTGCTGATTGAAAGTGTATGACAAAGTAGCGGAGAGTCCGGCGGCATGAGCTTTTTCATTACTGCCATTATAGATGACCGGCAAATCCGAAGTCCGGTTAAAAGTCTCCCGGTCTATCGAGCCATACGAATATTCCCAATTTGCCGACAGCTCACATTTGGGTGAAAAAGCGAAGCCGTAATTACCCGATATTCCGGCTGAGAGATTCCGGTATTTCAGGCTGTTCCACCCGCTGTTTGAAGTGAAGAGCTGAGGACTCCAGTTATTTATCTGAGTGTGTTCGTCACTATCTTTATTCCATGATAGTGAGGCAGCATGGACCAGACGCATCTTGTTCTCCTTGAAGTAAATGGCGTTGAACGCCGCATTTACGCTGTTACCTTTGCTTTTGGTCTCACCCTTGTTCTTGTTGGTCAGCGCGTCGTATTTCTTATGATTGTACCAGATATCCCGGTACTGCTCATACTCATCATCGGTATATGAATAATTGGTCGGTCGGTAATAAATACTCGCACCGTAAGTCATGCTCTTATAGGCCAGCTTGGAGGATGCCATGTAATAGGAACTGTATGGGGTGACCGACTGCTCTGTATTGAACTTAGTCACTCCACCCACAGAATATACCGGCATGATGAAATTGACCACCGCACGCTTGTTCTTGAATTTCGGGTCCGAAGGGTTCGAGAGATACTCTACCCTGATGACATCCTTGGGCCAGAAGGTGGATAGCTCGACACCCGTGGCCTCCTGACCGTTGATAAAGACAGATACGCTCTCCCCTCTCAGGTCTTTCATCAACTCACCATCAACTTTGATATAGGGCATATTCATAGAGCTCAGGAGCGTCTCTACGGAGTTCGCACGGTTCTTCTCCTTGCGCGTCGGCACAAACACCGCCCTGTCCTTCTCTATCCACGCATTCTTCGACTCCACGATATACTCCTGAAGATTCACCGCTGTCGTATCGTTATCCTCAGCATAAACATCTTCACACCAATTTATTAATAATATCATCAAAACAAGTATTCGTATAAGGTGCTTCATGGGTCAGAATTATTAAAAAGAGATATCTGTGTATTTAGATTATGTCAATATATAGCTGTTGGCAAGAAATACTTAGCTACCGGCTGCTCCGGAGGTGATTTCAGGGAGACTCTGGATTTCGATGTTTTTGTTTACCCTCTTGCCGTATCCGAACGTATAGGAGAGATTGAGCGAGAAACTGCGGCCAAGCTGATTTAACGTCTGGCGGTTCACGTAATTATCAAACGTGAAGTCGTGTACGTGTGTGGTGCGGGTCCGGAATATGTCACTTACCCTGAAGCTGACATACAGGTCACCGTTACCGTACGTGATTCCTGCACCCCAGCTGTCCGGACGATACTGAAGCATGTGACCTCCGGCAGCAAGGAGCTTGTCTTTGGCAGTATATGACACATTGATGCTGAAATCTCCGAAGTTATAGTCAACCTGACCGTAGAAGTTGAACGTGTTGAGCCGCTTCATATATGAACCTCTCCCGCACTGGTGCAGCAACACATCCGGAGAGAGCCGGATGCTGACCTTTCTGTTGAAGAGGTTGGAAGTAAGGTCAAG
>CAMWRB010000136.1 GCA_947176545.1 uncultured Porphyromonadaceae bacterium | reverse complement strand
AATCTTACCCACGCGACGGCCTCCGCTGCCGAATGTCCTGCCTATCACGAGGACTATATCTTTTGGTATCATAGTTATTCCCATTAGTTTTGTAAACAAAATTAGATAAAAAGCGCGGTTTAAAGAAATTTTTTGCTATTTTTGCGAGTGTTTGCAGTTTATAGTAGACGATTAAGCTTTTAAACAGCCTGTCAAAGACAGTGCGGGCAGAGGTTTCAATCGTCAATCACAGATTGCGACGCCATGAGGATGGCTCGGGTAAAAATTTAGAGAATATGACTGAAGAATTAAACTCACTCCTCTCCGGTAACGACTGTATGGCTACATACGAGTATATAGTCAATAATGTTGACTCGTGTCATGACGATATGGAGCCTATAGTGGAACATCTCAAGCGGATAGACCTGACGGGACAGTTTCTTTCGAGCACAGCCCGTTTTTTGGCCGCTGTAGACCGCGAACACTTCAACGAGTGGATTACAATCCTGGTCGAGGGTGCCATTGACAAGGACCGTGAGCACAGATATATTCCCTCTCTGCTGGAGTCAATATGGGGAAGAGACTATATGGAGCATGTGGATGAGTTGCGTGCATCCGATGATGTATTCAGACGGTTGTACAAGCGTGTATATCCGGCGGGTGTCATTTGAACTGCGGACTGGAATGGCATTCACTTGTACGACCTGAATAATGAGAGTATAAAATGAAAAAAATCTTATCAATATTGATGACCCTTATGCTTACCGCTGCGATTGCTTCGGCCCGTGACAAAGGTGGAGCGACGGCAGGTGAGGTTAAGGATGTTAATGTGTCTGACGCCATGACAACAATTAAAGAAGATGCTATTGTTGAGATAGTGACCACCGAGGGTCCTATCACTGTCAAGCTTTACGGTGATACCCCTTTGCATCGTGACAATTTTATCAAGCTCGCCGAGAGCGGTTATTACGACGGACTTCTGTTCCATAGAGTCATCAAGGACTTTATGGTGCAGGCCGGTGACCCCTCCTCGCGTGACGCTTCGGCTAATGCAAGTCTCGGTTCGGGTGACCCGGGCTATACCATTCCTGCTGAAATCCACTATCCGCAGCATTATCACAAATATGGTGCCCTGGCAGCTGCACGTACCGGTGACGCCGTCAATCCGGAGAGACGCTCCAGTGGCTCACAGTTCTATATAGTCACCGGCAAAAAGATTCCTGCCGCTCAGCTCGATGTGCTCGAAAAGCGTATGTCTGATGCTCCCAAACAGCAGTATTGGAGAGAGTTGATGAAAACGCACGCTGATGAAATCCGGAATTTGCAGATGAACAATGACCGTGAAGGGCTCGAAGCATTAAAACAGAAACTCATCGCCGAGACCGAGGCGCACGTGGGAGACATGTCTCTCCCCGAGCAGCTCAAGCAGGATTATACCACTATCGGCGGTACACCTCATCTCGACGGACAATACACAGTATTCGGTGAGGTGCTAAGCGGTATGGATACAGTAGAAAAAATCCAGAATTCCGAGACCGGACGCAATGACCGGCCGGTCAATGATATCAAGATATTATCAACGAAAGTAATCAAGAAGTGATGACAGATTCCCTGAAGGCCAATACTGCCGATGAGCAGATGCCTAAAACTCCCGATGCAGCCGAGGCTGTTACTAATGTTCAAGAAGAATCAACTGTCGGGTCTCCCGAACTCAACTCCGATGCCGAGGTTGTAGCCGAAGCGGCGGAGCCAAAGGCAGAGTCAAGAAATGTTCATAACATGACAAAGGAAGAACTTGTCGGAGCTCTTCGGACTATCGTTGACAATAATAACGTGAATGCCCATAAGGAGGTGACCGCCATCAAGCAGGCCATCTTCGCTCTTCGTCAGCGCGAGGTCGCCGAACAGCTCAATGCGTATATCGACGAGGGCAATGACCCGACAACATTTGTCAGCACTCCCGACCCGCTTGAGGAGGAAGCCAAAGAGTTGCAGAACAAGTTCCGCGAGATGCGCACAGCATATCTTGAGGCTGAGGAGCAACGCAAGAATGCCAATCTGGAGCGCAAAAAGTCAATAGTCCGCGAGATACTGGCATTGACAGAGGATATAGACAATATCAATCTGAATTTTCAGAAGTTCCAGGAGTTGCAGCAGGCGTTCAAGGAAGCCGGTGATGTTCCGGCACCGGCTGAATCAGAAGTTTGGAAATCATATCAGGCCGTCGTAGAGCAGTTTTATGACTGTCTGAATGTCAATAAAGAGTTGCGCGCTCTCGACTTCAAGAAAAATCTCGAGGCCAAGCAAAATCTTATTGCCGAGGCTAAATCATTGGCAGACCTCGAAGATGTAATAGAGGCAGGACGTAGATTGCAGCAACTTCACATCGAATGGCGTGAGACCGGCCCGGTAGCCAAGGAATTGCGCGATGAGATATGGGAGCAGTTCCGTGAGGCTTCGTCGGTTGTCAATAAGCGTCATCAGGAACATTTTGAACAGCGTAAGGCTAACGAGCAGATTAACGAGGAAGGTAAGACCGCACTCTGCGTAGAGATTGAAGCCATCGATACCAACGCTCTCACCACATATGCGATGTGGGACGAGGCTCAGGAGAAAATCAAGGATATGCAGAGCCGTTGGAAAACGTTCGGTCCGGCATCACGTAAAGTGAACAACGCCCTGTATCAGCGTTTCAGAGAGTCTTGCGATGCTTTCTTCAATGCGCGTAAAGAGTTTACACGTGCTCGCCACGAGCTGGCCGCGGCCAATCTCGCACGCAAGGAGGAACTCTGTCAGAAAGTCGAAGCTCTCCTTGAGAATCCGAATGCCGGAGGTGTCATCGATACAGTGATTAAACTTCAGGCCGAGTGGAAAACAATCGGTAATGCCGGCAAGAAGGTCAATGACGAGATTTGGAATCGCTTTATCACAGCTTGCAATACCATCTTCGATGCACACAAGAAAGTGACCAATGAGCGTCGAAACGCCGAGAATGCCAATCTTGAGGCCAAGCGAAACATAATCGCCCAGTTGCGTGAGATTCCCATCGATATAGAGCGTCGTGAAGGTCTGCAACAGGTCAAGGCTCTCCAGAACCAATGGCAGGAGATTGGGCACGTTCCCTTCAAGCAGAAAGATAAAATCTTTGCTGAATACAGAGAGGTTTGTGACCGTCTGTACGATGCGTTCAATGCAAGCCGTTCGCAGGAACGCAGACGCAACTTCGAGGACCAAATCAAGAATCTCAAAGGGGATGAAAACCGTATCGAACGTGAGCGTGACAAGATGCTCAAAGCAATTGAACAGCGTCGTCAGGAACTCAAAACCTACGAGAATAACCTCGGCTTCTTCAATGTCAAATCTTCAGCCGGCAACAGTATGGTGAAAGAGATGGAGAAGAAGATGAACCGTCTGAAACAGGAGATAGAGGAAATCAAAGAGAAAATCAAACTTCTCACCGAGGCTTGATATGTTTCCAATACTCACTTTGTTTCAACAATAATATACAGAATATAAAATCGGAATTATTTGACCCCATCCCTGAGTCTGTAATACGGGGTGGGGTCTTTATCTTATAAATGTCTTTATCATTTAAATATGGTCAGGATGCGCAACAGATTATTGACAACGGTAACAGCAATCATTATTTCGGCACTCACATCGGTAGTTAATGCTCAGACTTCCGCACCTTTTTACAGCGAACAGGTAGACACAGTCAGCGGTATTACTCCGGCAGCCAAAGCTGCGGTTGAACGAATAGCGGGAGATGGTGAGAAAATCGGGTTGGTATTGAGCGGTGGAGGTGCAAAGGGTATCGCACACATCGGTGTCATAAAGGCACTCGAAGATAACAATATACCGATAGATTGTGTCACCGGTACTTCGATGGGTGCTGTAGTCGGCAGTCTGTATGCCTGCGGATATACTCCCGAGAAGATGATGGAGCTTGTGACATCCAAGGTTTTTCTAAATTGCAGTACCGGTACAATAGACCCGGACCTGACCTATTACTTTTCGCAACCGACGCCGACACCCGAATGGGTCGGAATAAACCTGAGCCTTAATCCCTCGAAGGATGGCAGCCTTACGGACCAAATCATACCCTCAAGTCTCATCAATCCGCTGCCGATGAATATTGAGTTCCTCAATCTCTTCACTCCGTACACCATACAAATTAAAGAGGACTTCAATAATCTCTTTGTGCCATTCCGGTGCGTTTGTTCAGATGTTTACAACAAACATAAGGTTGTGTTGCATTCCGGCTCTCTGGGAAATGCAGTCCGTGCCTCCATGAGTTTTCCGACAGTCTTCCGCCCTATAGAAATAGATGGACTTCTGATGTATGACGGTGGCATCTACGATAATTTCCCCGTCGATGTGATGCAAAAGGATTTCAACCCCGATTTCATAATAGGTGTATCCGTTTCCGGCCCTGATGCCAAGCCCCAGCCCGGTAATCTGATGGAGCAGTTGGAGGATATGATAATTCAA
>CAMWRB010000135.1 GCA_947176545.1 uncultured Porphyromonadaceae bacterium | reverse complement strand
TACCATGACTCTACAAAACAAGTTGGCACGCGCTATAGATGCTCTCGCTCGTGTTATAGAGCCTCTGAGACAATTAATAAGATACATCTTATCACTCATCGACACGCGCATTATACTGGTGCCGGAGGCCAACAGCTGCGCAATTGAACCCTGACAATACTTAACCTCTCTGATTATAGCCTGATTGACCGAATTATAATACCACAATATAAATGGTTTCTTGGTAACATATTTAACTGTATTTACACTAAAGTCTTTATAATCATTGACCAACTCGGTAATATCTTTGGCAAGATGACCGAGTGATGCTGCAAACAATACATAAGAATACACGTTATTCAACTTAGTGTCAAGCTTCTCACGGCAATCCATGAATTTCTCTATAAGATTCTTGTTCTCAACTTCCACGGTCGTGCTTGTTGTGACCTTGGCCAATGCCTCTTTTTCGGCTTTGGCAACTTTCTTATGTAAATCTATCAAAGCCTCAATGGTCGGAAAATCCTCCGGAGCGAACTCATTGCTTTTGGCAACCAGTGCCAAAGACATTATGATAAGAATTAAAGGAAATCTGAGCCACCACATATTATTTCTTTGTATTTACCAACCATTCAGACGCAGTCTTAAGATATATCGCATTCGACTTTGCCTGATAAAACTTAACATATCCCTCCGGGTCAAATCTGAAAAATATAGTATTCCAATTAGCAGCCATGATGGAATACTCCAGCACCATCAGCTTATACTTGATATTACTGAGGTCTGTCAGAATTGTATTCGCCAACTGCAACCGGTCATAACGGTCGAGAAGATTATAACTGTCTTTTTTCTTATCGCCTGTACCATGAATTTTCAACGGATTTTCCACCTTCCCGTTGGTAACTATGTTTACAAAATCCATTGCAAGCTGCTGTGTCTTCAATGCAAGGTCCGAAACCTCACTTATCATCCAGATTTTTCCGGGTAATTTTGACTTTGAAATACTGTTGATGACCCTCGGAACTTGCACGACAATGTCTACGCCTGTCTTTGCTATCTGTTTATAGAAAGCACTCTCAGCGCCGAAACCTTTGACGTTCTGAAGACAGATTAAATAAGCTTCCTTAATAGTGGCCATTGTAGCTGCATACTCAGCAATCTTTTCTTCTTTTTTGCGGATAGTATCAAGTGTAGTATTATGCAAGCCCTCTACCGCACTCTGAAAGGCCGTATTCTCCAATACAGCCTGAGTGGTCTTAGGGTCTTGCACAACAATCTGAGCATGTGCTATCGTACCCATAACACTACCGATAAAGAATAACAATACACTTACAATTCTTATCCCTGTTACCATAGTGACATTACATTTTGATGACTGTTTACCTGACGAGCGAAGTCAAGATACCGGTTTAAGCCGGCCTTTTTACGGTCTGTTTCTATATGGGTAATTGCATCCTGCATATTACCATATTGCCGGACATATATTTTCAGAGCTTCCTTTTCAGCACGCTCTGTTGTATATGCCCAATAGCATTCCGGTGGTTCTTCAACCCCGAATACATCGGAGTTCTGCCCGCGACATATCCATACCTCCTTGAAGTAATTGCGGTTTTCCTTATTACTCAATGCGTTTATGGTAAATATCTGTTTGCGCTGTATTGGTGTCAGACCCAATATCGCAGCTATTTCATCATACCTGTCCTTAAATTTGGTCTGGTCAAGCAGTATCTTGACATCTGAGTTGTTTATGATAGCCTCTTTGACTATAGGGGAGTCAATCACGTCACCCAGTTCCTGAGTCACTACACCCGCTATCCCGTGGAATTTGCGTACTGTCTTATACAGAAACTTGATGTACTCGGCCATCGTAGGTGATGCAATCGCTTTCCATGCTTCCTCGATTATCAATGCCTTACGACCCTTTTTGATACGCATCTTCTGAATGAAAACATCCATGATAATCAGGACAATGATGGGAAACAACACCGGGTCATCCTTAATCTTGTCGATTTCAAAGACGATAAACCTCTCATCGAACAGATTTATATCCATGTCCGCATTAAGAGTCAGTTCCAGCTCACCCCCACGGTAGAATTGCTTGAGTATCGAAGCAAAATCATGAATATCGAAATGTATTTTTTCACGGGAGGTTATCTGAGGTATTCGTTCAAGTGCAAATTCATAATATGAATTGAAGGATAGTTCAGTAACGCGCAGCCGACGTTTCTGCTCCTCGATATGGTCGATTTGCTTGTCGATTTTTATAAGTTTAGAGTTCTCATACAACTCATTCTTATACATCTGCAATTTGTCCTGAGCCTGTTCCTTTTCTGACAAAGTAGACGCTTCATCCTGTATGATTGCGGTCAATGCACGGCACTGACGGTAGAGCTTATCCCTGCGCTCCTCTGACGGGAGCATAAGTGTTGTCTTCTCAATCTTCGGTGGTTCTTTGGCGATACGCTCGTCAATATCCTCCATCTTCTCCTCGTAGTCGTCAAAATCTTCCTCCATTTTGGCTGCAGTGAGCAATTCATGTCGCAAGTCCTCTCGCTCCGAGCTTGAAAATGACGTAAAGGGATGAAAGAATGCCTCGTAGTATTCCACGATAGTACGATTGACAAGATAATCCTCGATTTTGGACGGCAGCTCGTTACCCTTATAGATTAAGAATATAAGCGACTTCAGGAAGTTTTTCTTTTCACCGAAGTTCTGATTATACTCGACATCAGTAACCTTAAAGGGGTTCATCGATATTGGTTTCTCTTTAGAGTAGGATATATATACACCATTGAAATAGTTGCTTATTCCCTCGTATGAGTCACCGGTATCCACCATTACTACATCCGTACCTTGTTCCAACAGCTGGCGCACTACACTATTCATGTGGAACGACTTGCCAGAGCCGGAAGGGCCGATACAGAAGAAGTTCGCATTGTCAGTCATCTTGACACTCCCCTCCTTGCCTGTAATATCAATACATACTGGTAACCCGGTTCTGTCTGTATAATATTGCTTCAGAGGGGTACTCTCCGAATGTTTCAGATGTTCCTTATAGAAAAGACACAAAGCTGCATTGGAGATAGTCAGAAACAAGTCGTAATCCGGATTATGAGTGTAGCTGCACCCCGGAAATGACTCACGGAACAGTTCAAGTTGATTGAATGCACTTTTGGACGGCGTAATACCGACCTCATACATTTTGGTCTCGATATGTGAAGTTACGGGCTGTAGCTTATCTTCATCACACGAGACCATGAGATTGAAATAGCACTCTACAAGCAAATTCGTATCAATAGCGAGATATGCCAATACTTCGTCAATATCATGTTTCGCTATTTTATTGCTTGTGTCCGGCATTCCCGCGTGTCTTTTGGCTTTTGCCTGAAGCTTCTGTATCAGTTTCCTTTGGTGCGGTATCTGTATCATTTGATTATAAATGACACAATGGGTATCCGGAATTTCCGAGAAAAATGAGAGCATATCCGTTATAATACCATACCCGTTTATATTCTCCTCCTTGAACGGAGCGACAAACTGAGGCAGGTTTACTTCGTCAATATCAACTATAGGGAAAGAACGCATGACATTGTCACCAATACGCAGAAACTTGTCAGATGACTTTATATTTGTCATCGAAAACGGACCACGCTCAAAGTGAAATGCCATGAAACGATACACATATTCCTTGACTTCAGCAAGATTTAGCTGTCGGTTGGTGATACCTTTTTCATTCAGAATATCCTGAACCTTATCCACCTTGGCCAAAAAGTCATTCCACTGATTGGCATCATAGGTGACAAATCTACCTTTATGAGGTTGCTGAGTGATTATCAGATATGTCTCGATATCCGTATATTCGCGTCCCTCAAAGTATTTAAAGTAACTCTTTGTCAAAAATTCCGCATCCTCAGGGACATCGTGATGATACTTCTGCCTACAGAAAATATCCTGCTTCTGAAGCGCATACCCCTCCCCTAATGACTGAATGATAAACGTCAGGACATCATGATACTTTATATATTGGTCAGCGTCCGTGCACAACTTGAGTACGGGGTTCTCTATTCTGAATACGACGGATGGAGACCCTGCCAAGTCAAACAATATCGTTTTACCGGCAATTTCCTCAAGCTGTGCATACACACTTTGAAATACCTGCTTCTTTTTAGCCATAAAATCCGGGGTCAGTCAAGTGGACTTTTAAAGAGTTTTTTATATATGAATACTCCTTTATCGATTTTCTTGTTATGTAATCCCTGTTTCTGCTTAATCCTGATTAATCCATATCCACTGCCGACAATAATTATCATTATCGCAAATGAGATAAGCTTGTTGTCAGTGAAAAAACCGGAAACCAAGAATGACAGAAATCCTGCTCCAATAGTGCCGGCTGCAATCAACAGAAATCTGCCTCTAATCCCCATAAATTCCAAAGGTTTCTGAAGACCTTTGAAAATTTGGAAACCTGATTGTGTCATTTATTTGAAAAATAACGGGAGCATTTCAGACAGTGCCACGAA
>CAMWRB010000134.1 GCA_947176545.1 uncultured Porphyromonadaceae bacterium | reverse complement strand
ATTCGTCGGCCCCGTCAGCTGGGTATACCCGCCCGGGGCGGAGCGCGGGGGCGGGGGCCGGTCGGGTTATTTCAGGATTTTGGTGGTCTTTTGGGAGTTGGGGGTGGCGGCTTGGATTATAAGGATGTGGTCTTCGATTTGGTCGAGGGGGTATTCGATATAATCGCTGCCGTCGGGGAGGGTCGTTATCAGGCGACCGTCTATGCTGAAGATGGATGCGGATGTTATGGGTGAAGAGGCACTGATGAGGAGAGTATTGCCTGCTAATGTGATGTCGAGACCGTCGGAGTCGGTGTCAGCGGTGATGGTATCGACGCCTACGATAGTCTCCGATGATATGTTGAACAGACTCCACACGGGGTGCATACGCCATGCCTCCTCATGATTTTCGGCTACATGAAGGGTTATGTCAGCGGGGTCGACTCCCTGAAACGCTTCGGGGTCGATGTCGGGTGTCGAGCTGAGAAGTGCATCAGCGTATATTATGCTCAATGCGGAGGTTCCGCTGAAAGTTCCCTTGGCGATATAATTGACAGAGGGAGCGAGTATGAGTTGGTCTGCCCGGGAGTTGGCAAAGGCATACTCTCCGAGTGTCGAGCTGTTCTCGATTATGCCGGAGGGAGATAATATCACACAGTTGGCTGCAAAGAGAGGGGGCAGATTGGCCGGAGCACCGCTGACGACGCTCAGACTGGCATTGTTCATCAGAGTGCCTTCGGCATAGCGGGCATCCTTGTTGAGGATGACCTGCTCGAGGCGCGGCATGTCGGTGAGAGCGTAGGGCGCGAGCTTGGTGACATTCGGGAGAGAGAGGGATTTAATCCCCGTTCCGGAAAAGGCTTGTGTACCGACGCTCTCTATTTTGAGCGGAAGGCGTAGAAACTCAAGCTGCTCCGCACCGGAGAAGCATCTGTCGGGAATATCGGTGACAGCGGTCTTTGACAGGTCGAGAGCCGGCAGTGAGGTGCATCCCGCGAAGGCGGCAGTGCCTATGTGTCGCAGTGTGGAGGGGAGAGATACGGATGTGAGATTGGTACATCCGTAGAAAGCGTAATCCCCTATTGTTGTGACCCCTTCAGGGATGTCGACAGTGGTTATTTCGGCACCGCTGAACGCTCCGTTCTCTATGGTCGTGATGCCGATGGGGAGTATGATACGCTGATATGGAGAGCGGAAGAAGATATATTGGGGGATGGTGTTGGCTGCAAAGTGAGACATCCCGGCATGTGCCGGTTTGGGGAAGGTATACTCATTGATGCGTGCCTCGGAGAGGTCGATGACGGCCGGAGTCTCATCGAGGTCTCTGAGTGCGAGCAAGCTCCTGATGTCGGTATTGCCCTGTATGGCTAACGTGGCCAGGAAAAGGAGATATAGGGTGTTCATCAATTCATTACGAGTATTTTGGCGACATTTGCTTCGCCGTTGTTGGTGGAAGAAAGGACATAATAGACGCCGGTGCGGACACGTTTGCCGTACATGTTGAGCACATCCCATTGGATAGAGCCGGCCTCGGCGCGTCCGAGTTCGCGGGTGAGGTTGCCCTCGGAGTCAACGATTTTAACCAACGCATTGTCCGGAAGTCCGTCGATTGTGACGTATCCGAAATAGTCGGGAGTCACCGGGTTGGGGTAAGCGCGCACAGTAGATGCGGAGCCGTCGGGTGCGTTTCCACCATTCATCGTAAACTCCACGAGCCCTTTGTCGGTGGAAATCATCATAGAGTTGGTCTCGGGATTATATTGTGAATAGAAGACCACGTCGGAGGGCAGCCCCGAATTGGCGGCGGTAAACTCCTGAAGTACGGTGCGGGCGTCGGCGGTAGTGACGACAAGTCCGGCACCGTTGGTGGAAATCCACTTGCGGTTGGAACCGTCGGTAGTGATGTGAGTGACGGAGATATTGTTCAACAGATAGTCTGCGAGCGAAGTTCCGTCATTTCTTGACACCTTGACACGGTTGATTATGTTCTGTCCGTTGAGGGCGTTACGCGGCTGGAAATAGAAGATGCCCTGTGGACAGCATATCCACACCGTACCGGAATCTATATCTTCGTAGAAGTATGCGACGTTGAAGAATGAGAGTGAGCCTCCGTCCTGGTCAGTGACTGAGGTCATAACGACATGGCGGTCGTCCGCCTTGTTGTCGAGGGTGTTGTTGTGGTCATAGACCACGATAGGATACCCGGCGCTGTTGCTTGCGGCTACGAGTATGCCCCGGTTTACGGGAGCGACGAGGGGTATCATAAGCTCGTTCATGCTGACGGGCAACTCCTTGACATCAATCTGTTTCCAGGGACGGAAATGGGCGGCATCGGTAGAGGCGCGCCGGTCTTCGGGCGTCCAGTACCAGAACTGTTTGCATCCGTTCCAGTTGAGGAATGCGCTCCAGAGCACACCGTTGGCGTCAAACATCGGGTCAGTGAATGTGGAGAGACGAGTCCATTCGAGGTCGTCGTGCATCTTGACATATCCGGGGAGCTTGGCGTTGGCATCCGCGGGGTGTGACATGTGGAGGATGTCGTTGGGGTCATCGAGATTGGTGCGTGTGATGCCCGAGAAGTTGGAGCCGGTATATATGTACTTGTCGTTGTCGATGTCTATTGTCAGTCCCATAGGGTTGGCTCCGACCGTAGCCTGCTGCGGATTGCGGAATGTGGCTGCGAGAGGAGTCCAGAGTCCGTGACGGTAGGAGTTGAGAAGCATACGCTCGTTGAGAGAACTGTGCGAGAAGAGGGCGTCACCACCGAAGTTATTGACGAGCAGTCCGTAACGAGGGTGATACGCCATGCCACGCGAGATGTATGGTGTCGGTGCGTTGGGGAGCGCCCAGTCTTTGGTGACGGTATATGACTCCTTGTCGAAGTCCACCTTCATTGCACGTAGTCCCTGGCGGGTATTGACGCAGTAATATTCGGTATTGTCCCATGCGGCTGTAGGGAGACCGTAGTCTGACTGCGGCCGGAAATAATGGTATAATTTCAGGTCGTTGTCCAGAAATCTTACGGGTGCATACTCCGTGATAAGTGTTATGCCGTTCTGCGAGCGGGTGTGTCCGATATGTGTCCCGAGTTTGTGTGAACGGAGCAACTTTACGTCCGACCCTGATTTCGAGAGGATATACAGATATTTGTCGGTACCCTGGTTGCCTATTGCGAGGAGATACTTCTGCTGCGCTCCCATGTCAATCAGTTGCTCTACGGCAGCCGGGCCGTCTATAATCTCATAGTCCGAGAGTTGCGAGCGATGTTCGCTGTAAGGCGCGGCATATGTCTTGCCTCCGTAAGCGATGACCATCCGGTCGCCTAAGCGGGCGGCCGAGTCAATGTTGCGGTTATAGTTGCGCGACTCCCTGATTTCGAATTTCTCGTCGTCGATGGCTATGTATCCGAAACCGGTGGCGAGAATTGCCAGATTGTCGGCCGGATAGAAATTGATGGAGTTAATCTCCTTTGAGCCGGGTATCTGGGCGGTACGTATAGCCGGGATATTGTGTATCTGTCCGTCGTCGGTGATGATGTCTATATTGTAGTCGTTATAGACGATGACGAGATATTTCTTGACCGGATTGTATTCGATAGTCTTGACAGATGTCGATGAGAGTCCGTCATTGAGTGAGAGTCCGACAATCTCGTCACCCTCCTTGTCATATCTGAAGAGGGTGTTGTCTGACTTTGCGAGAGCGGGCACAGAGGGGTTATATGTCTGCGCGAGTCCGGCGAAATAGACATATTCCGGAGTGTCGGCCAGGCTTGTAGCATGATAGTTGAATGTGGGATGCATCCGCCACTGTCCTGTGATATTGGCTGATAGAGGGAGTGCGGAGACTAATAGCAGGAGTGTGTATATAAACTTATTCATCTGAGTAAAAAATCGAACAATTTAGTGAGTGCGCGTCCCCTGTGGGAGATGGTATTTTTCTCTTCGGGAGTCATGAGCGCGAATGAAATGCCGGTCTGAGCGGGAATGAAAACGGGGTCGTAGCCGAAGCCGCTGTCGCCTTCCCTTTCAGTGCCGATGTGTCCGTCGACGCGCCCCTCGAATGTGTGGACATTGCCGCGTGTGATGAGTGTGACGACCGTCCGGAAAGCAGCGTCGCGCCGGTCATTATCCTTGAGCTTGTCGAGCAAAAGGGAGACATTGTCGGCGTCGGTGGCATCGAGACCGGCAAATCGGGCCGACATCACCCCGGGTGCTCCGTCGAGCGCATCAACGAAGAGACCGGTATCGTCGGCGAAACAGTCATAGCCGTATTTGTCATATACCCAACGCGCCTTGATGAGGGAATTGCCTTCGATGTCCGGAGCCGTTTCGGGGATGTCGTCGTGACAATCAATCTCTTTGAGCGATAGGATGTTGATACGTCCGGCTGCAAGACGACGGGCTTCATCAAGTTTGTGAGCGTTGTTGGTGGCAAAAACGATAGTCGGTTTACTCATCTTTATTATAACGAGATGTTTGCTTGATTATTGTGGAAGAGGGAGATTCGGGCTGAAGCCCTCACACAC
>CAMWRB010000133.1 GCA_947176545.1 uncultured Porphyromonadaceae bacterium | reverse complement strand
GGATACCTTGAGCGACAGCCATACCTACGAGGTCTTCGGGTGAAGTCTCAATACGTACGAGAACGACTTTTTTCTTCTTTTCCGACCAAGCCTCGGCATCATCAGCGGAGAATACGATTTGACCTGTAGCTGCGCCGGGTGATGCAGGAAGACCCTTGGCTACAACCTTGGCATGTTTGAGAGCACTCTTGTCAAATACAGGGTGCAACAGCTCATCAAGCTTGTTGGGCTCCATGCGGAGGAGGGCGGTCTTCTCATCTATCATGTTGTCACGGAGCAGGTCCATAGCGATGCGTACCATAGCCTCACCGGTACGTTTGCCGTTACGGGTCTGAAGCATCCAGAGCTTACCATCCTGAATAGTGAACTCCATGTCCTGCATATCCTTATAGTAGTCCTCGAGACGGTGAGCAGTTGCTATAAGTTCTGCAGCACAATCGGGCATAGTCTCTTCAAGAGAGGGATACTTGGTGCGACGTTCCTCCTCGGAGATACCCTGAAGAGCAGCCCAACGACGTGAACCCTCAATAGTAATCTGCTGAGGAGTACGGATGCCGGCTACTACGTCCTCACCCTGAGCATTAATCAGGTACTCACCGTTAAAGATATTTTCACCGGTAGCGGCGTCACGGCTGAATGCAACACCGGTAGCGGAGTTATTACCCATGTTACCGTATACCATTGCCTGAACGTTTACGGCAGTACCCCATTCTTCAGGTATCTGGTTCATGCGACGGTAAACAATCGCACGCTCGTTCATCCAAGAGTCAAATACTGCGCAGATGCCGCCCCAGAGCTGTTCCCAAGCTGATTCGGGGAAGTCCTTGCCGGTGTAATCCTTTACAGCTTTTTTAAATCTCTTGACGAGTTCTTTGAGGTCATCAACGTCAAGTTCGTTGTCAAATTTTACACCTTTCTCTTTCTTCACTTCCTCCATTATTGCCTCGAAGGGGTCGATGTCAGTCTGTGAAGCGGGTTTCATGCCGAGCACAACGTCACCGTACATCTGCACAAAACGACGATAGCTGTCCCAAGCAAAGCGGGGATTGCCGCTCTTCTCAGCCATTGTAGCTACCGTAGCATCGTTCATACCGAGGTTGAGGACTGTGTCCATCATACCGGGCATTGATGCGCGGGCTCCTGAACGTACGGATACCAAAAGGGGATTGGAGGGGTCGTCAAATTTATTGCCGGTAAGCTTCTCGACATGTGCGATAGCTTTCTCGACATCTGACTTGATATCTTCGACCACTTTATCGCGGCCATACTGGGTGTACTCTGTGCAAACTTCGGTTGTAATGGTAAATCCCGGAGGAACCGGCATACCGAGCAGGTTCATTTCGGCGAGGTTGGCGCCTTTGCCACCAAGAAGGTTACGCATCTGTGCGTTGCCTTCCGCTTTGCCTCCACCGAATGTGTAGACTTTTTGTGCCATTTAGGTATTATTTGTTGATTATTAATTGATTGTTTCTAAAAAATCGGTATATACAGTTATGTTCTGAAGTATCTTTACTATTCTATAACAGATAAAGATGCTCAAATTGTTTTAAACACACCTTGTGCAACTGCAAATTTAATACTTTCCAAGCATAAATCCATTATTTATTAATCTAAATTTATCAGTAATGATTAAAAAAAGCTATCTTTGCATATCAATTTATACAAGATGAGACACTCTGCAAGCAGTTTGCGGTATCTGCGAGGTATCGTATCAGGTTTTTTGGTCGCCTCTTTAGGTTTGAGTATGGCTGAGACAAAACTTCCGACAGTCATTATACTCGGCAAGCAATATTATTGTTACGAGTCTAAAAAGGGGGATTCTCTTTTCGGGATTGCGAGCCATTACGGATGGGATACGGATGTCCTTAATGAATTAAATCCGAATATCACATCTCCAATTGCCAAGGGAACGTTAATATATTATCCCGTCACTGATAATATCACCTCAGAGTCTGCGGCAGGGGAGAATAGTATTGTCACCGAGCAAGTCACCCATCTGGTTCAGTCCGGTGAGACGGTTTATAGCATATGTAAGGCTTACGACCTGACCATGAATGAGCTTTATGCACTCAATCCAAATGCTCGACATGGAATTAAGGCCGGTGAAATTTTAGTCATTTCTCAGCCCAAGACCATAGTCACTGCTGACAAGCATTCAACGGATGAGGAGGCGAACAATGCACCGGATGACGTTATCGGCGAGAATGGGGAGGATAATGAGTATATATTTCATAACATAGCACAAGGTGAGACGTTATATTCCATCGCTGTAAAATATGACACCCGTGTAGAGGATATATATCGTGAAAACCCCGGATTGTCACCGGACTATATTGCAGCGGGCGAGACAATCAGAATAATACCCGGTACACGTTCCAACAATGTCAAGACAGAGGTCGTCACCGAGCAGAGCGTTGTAAGCATCGATACATACAAAGTGCAGAAAGGCGATACATGGGGCTCAATAAGCGCTTCACTGCACGTGGAGCAACAGGCACTGAGAGATGCCAATCCCGGTAAATGGAAACTTAAGAAGGGTGATACACTCATCATTCCGCGGACCGAAGAGATTGAGGTAAGTCACGAATATACGGAGATTGACCCGCGTGAACAATCTCCTCAGGGTTTGAGGGAGTTATATGATGAAGTACATTCCATTGATGTCTCGATGACGGGAGAGCGTGAGACGGCGGATGAAGTAAAAGTGGCCATAATCCTTGATGATACTGCGACTAACCGGGACATGGAGTTCGCACGCGGTGCATTGCTCGGTATAGACAAACTTAAGAATTCCTCATTCCGTATAAATGTGATGATAGTCGATGGGGGAGACACAATGTCCAAGATATTGACTCAGCTTGAGACTTTCCGTCCCGATTTATTAATCTCTACATCCGACAAGTCATTGCCTCAATATCTTGTGGAGTATTCTCAGCGCACCGGCACTGAACTGATTAATACTTTTGATGTCAAGAATGAAGCGTATATCGATACACCTACCATATATCAGTTCCTTACTCCGTCATCATATTTCAATGACAGTGTAGCTGAATATATCGCGGAGCAATTCGGTGACCGAACCCTGTTGGTAATCGGAAATATCAGCAACACTGACAATGTCAGAGAATTGTTGTCACAGAAATTCAGCGGCATACGGAATATCGATGTTGCAGATATTGAGAAATTTGTGCCTCAGGATGGTGTTAAATATCTGATATATGCCACACCGACAGGACAAAAGGATGTCGAGTCACTGATGGAAAACATTTCCGCTATGGTCAGCAGTAATCCGTTGGCCGACATTAAAGTTATTGGAAGAGCCAATTGGGTGACATTCGGAAGGAAATTGTCTGAAAAGTATTCAGATATAAACTTTCTTGTTCCCTCAAGATTTTATTTTAATCCCGATGACATCGACAGCCGTCGCTTCATCAACGATTATCAGCAGCTTTACGGCCATACTCCAATAAAGAGTTACCCGGTTTATTCAGTAGTCGGCTATGATATCATCACATCGTTCCTGCCTAATATACACAATCATAACGGAGACTTTAACGCCAACTTCAATGTCAGCGGCACTCTCCAGTCCGATATTGTATTGGAACGTATAAACAATTGGAGCGGCTTATATAATCCGTCATGTTACATCCTCGATTACAATATGGCCGGAGAACCGTTTAAAATCAGACTTACGAGATGATGAGTAAAACAGGTATTGCTTCATGTGCATTGGTATTATGCCTGATGGCACTTGTATTCAACAATTCATCATGCCTCGCTCAGACGCACTATACCGGTCAGATTTCAGTGGGAGCCAAGGCGGGTTGCGACTTATCCCGAATGTTTTTCAATCCGTCGGTCAAGCAAAATCTCAAACCCGGATTTGAGTGTGGTGTGATGTTTCGATACGTCGAGGAACGACATTTCGGATTATTGGCCGAATTAAATTTTATCCAACGCGGTTGGGAAGAGAATTTTGAGGGAGCTCCGTTCAAGTATTCACGTACTATAGACTATCTTCAAATCCCGGTATTGGCACATATATATTTTGGTCGGCGCGGCAAATGTTTTGTCAATATCGGGCCTCAGATTGGAGTTAGACTGGATAATGTTGTCAAAGCCAATTTTGACGTAAAACAAGCTTCCAAACTCCCTGATTTTCCCAAATATCACCGAACCATGCAATATGACGAACCGATTAAACAGCGGGTTGATTATGGTATCTGTGCAGGACTTGGTGGAGAATTCGGTATAAATCCCCGCAATTCCATCATACTCGAGACACGTTTCTATTACGGACTATGCAATCTTTTCGCCTCCGGCAGAGGCAATAATTTCTCAGGTTCCAATTCCATGGCATTGGAGTTTACCATTGGTTATTGGTTCAGGGTCAAGTAATGATAACCGGTCAGGCTTACTGATTTTAACTTAGCTTATTTCAATTCAGGGCTTCAGTAAAGGCTGACATTTTTTTTCCTGACTTCGTCACTCAAAAACCATTAATTTTATAATTGGCTTATGTACA
>CAMWRB010000132.1 GCA_947176545.1 uncultured Porphyromonadaceae bacterium | reverse complement strand
CATGCCTAGTCTCGTGGGCTCGGAGATGTGTATATGAGTCAGTCGTTTGGGGTCATCTGCATTCCAGTCCGGGTCCTGATTGAATGTAGCGTCAAGATTCAGGAAATTCGGGAAGAATCGACGTGCTGTTACCTTGCAGGCCTTACGGTATAAGTCATAGTTGCGGTCCTCGGGGAGATAACTTACCCCACGTTTCTTTTTCCATATTTGAATAGGGAATATTGCGGTAGCCCCGTTTCCCACACCCTCGTAGGTGGAGTTAAGAAGCTCACGAATCACGCATCTGCCCTCTGCTGACGTGTCGGTGCCATAATTGATTGAGGAGAATACGACCTGATTGCCACCGCGTGAATGAATGGTATTCATATTGTGAATGAATGCCTCCATGGCCTGATGTACGCGGTCAACAGTCTTGTTGATAGCATGTTGTTGCAGTCTGTCGTGTCCCTCCATTCCGTTAATGTCTCTCTTGATATAATCGTCGATATGAACATCATACAGAGCAGACAGGTCTTCTCCCGTCAGGGTTTCCAGGGTTTTAATCTCCTCGATATAGCTTGCGCGTACGAAAGGGGCAAGATAGAAGTCGAAAGCCGGAATCGCCTGGCCTCCGTGCATTTCGTTTTGCGCTGTCTCCAATGAGATGCACGCTATAACTGCGGCTGTCTCAATACGCTTGGCAGGACGGGACTCTCCATGACCGGCTACAAATCCGTGTTGCAGTATTTTATCCAGAGGATGCTGCACGCATGTCAGGCTCTTCGTAGGATAATAATCCTTGTCGTGTATATGTATGTAATTGTTTTTGATGGCATTTTTGGCTTCGCTCGATAGTAGATAATCATCGACGAACGGTTTGGTTGTCTCCGAGGCGAACTTCATCATCATACCGGCAGGGGAGTCGGTATTCATATTGGCATTTTCGCGGGTTATGTCATTATTTTTTGCCTCAATGATTTCCAGAAATATGTCCCTTGTCTTGGCCCGTCTGGCAATCGAGCGTTGGTCGCGGTATGCAATATATTTTTTGGCTACATCCTTACGAGCCGATTTCATCAATTCAATCTCAACTCTATCCTGTATCTCTTCGACTGTCATTCGTTCGGGACCGGATACGCCGACACGGTCGGTAATTTTCTGTATCAACGGTTCATCCTCACCCATCTCTGTGGTGAGCATTGCTTTGCGAATTGCAGCCTTGATTTTCTCTTCGTTGTAGCCTACGATGCGGCCATCCCTTTTGACAACGGTCTGTATCATTTAGAAATTTCTGATAGTTAATGGTTTGTCCAAAGTTGATGTTTTGGAGTATTTATTCTGTCTGCAAAGTTAATGTATTATCACTCGTTTGACAAATTTTTCAATATGAAATTTTTGAAAAATTATTGTTTTGGAAAACTTTTGATTGATGTGTTTGAAATAAAACAATAACAATCAACATCTTCAGACAAAAGTTTTGGAAAACTTTTGTCTGAAGATGTTGAAAATGATTTGTTTATTTGACACGTGTCATTGAAGTGGCTCTGCGCTTGAACAGAAAGAGAGGGATGACTACGCCGACTGAAAGAAAGAATACAGTGCTCATTGTCACAGCCCCATTCAGGAAGAATGCCTGCATATAGTTCATTCCTTCGCCGGGTGAATGCAGATGTTGTAAAAATTTGATTAACGAGAATACGCATTTGTAGGCATATATACCCGGTATCATAGGTAGTAATGCCGGAATAGACAGACAGGTCATAGGTACCCTTACAGGCCGTGCACAGATGACCGAGCCAAAACCGATAACCAATGCTGCGACAAATGATGCAAAGGCGATATTGACATCACACATCTGCATCAGTACATATCGTGTAGAATGACCGATTGCAGCCAGTAAGGCTATATATAGAAAGCTCGATTTCTTTGGATTGGAGACTGCTCCGAAGCCAATTGATGCGAGAGCGGCGAACAGAGCGTCAGAAAATATTCCTGTCATCATCATTAACGACGTTTTGATTACAAATGGTTGCTCTTATATTAATATCATTTATCGTGTAAACCGGTCAAAACTATTATAAAGGGGGCCGGCCAAAATGTTTGAACTATTACGGAGTAACAGGCAGGTCTTTGGTAACAATAAGGAGTGTGATTCCGAGGCCTACCGAGATGCAGAGTACTATCAGTATCGCGTTGGCAAATCGGCTGACGGCAGTCAGGACATGTCCCTCGACGGCATCTATGACACAGGTGATGAGCGGGACTCCGGGCACAAGGAACAACGGACTCGTAGCTAATGCAATCTGCCATGTACAATCTGCCAGAAGTGACATCGAGGCTGTCATCGAGGCCGCAAATGCAGATAGAGTCACCATAAAATATGTATTAACCTTATGAGCGCCGAGCCATAGTTTCAATGCGAAACCTATGGCTGTCGCCAATATCACGATTGCAGTGGCTGTCCAGTCTCCTTCAAATAGCCGACAGAATGCACCGTTGGCCAGAGATAACAGTATCAGTACTATCCAGTCCGGACGCTTTGGCTTGGATAATATCTGATAATATCGCGACTTTATCTCTTCAAAACTCAATCTCTCATCTATGGCGGCCCAGGAGAGAGCGCTCAGTTCGGTATTCAATTGGAAACTGATTGGTTTCGCCTTGATAGATACAACTCTCGTGATTACCTCCGGTGTATTCTCATGCCGCAAGGTTATTATCAGGCAATGGAGAGTAACCATCATATTCAAATCCGTATTCTGCGAGTCGGCAATGCGGACAGCATTGCGGATGACCCGTGATGTATGAACTCCCGAGGCTATCAGGCTATGTGTATAATCCACAATGAAGTCAATCAATCTGACAAGTTGTGGTGACGCTCCGCATGACGGGTTAGAAAGTGTCTGAGTCATTTTCAATTGACATATTATTTAAACGTAGAGAGGATAGACGGAAAAAGGATTGAGAAAGGATTGACTATTTTTTCCAGAATGCAGGAGTAAACAGTAGAAGGATAGTATAAATCTCGAGACGACCCGTGAGCATAAGAAATGACAAAAGCCATTTAGCTCCATCGCTGACTGCATTATAATTACCGGCAACTCCGGTCATATCTGTCCCCAGTCCGGTGTTGCTGACGGCGGACAGGCAACAGAAGAAAGCATCACGGGTATGAAGTCCGCATATCAGAAGACCCACAGCTCCACCGAGTATAACCAAAACATACAGGAAAAGGAATGCTAAAGTTTTCATAACTACCGGATGCGGTGTCCCTTTACCATTGATTACCACCGTTCTTATTGCCGACGGGTGCATCATCCGATAAAATTCGTTACTCAGGAACTTCATCAATATAATAAATCTGTCGATTTTCGCACCCCCCGATGTCGAACCGGCGCATGCCCCCATTATCATCATTATTATGACAAGAATAAGCGCGATAGGTCCCCAATCATCAAAATCCGGTTCGGTAATACCCGTCGAGGAAAGTATGGATATGGCTTGAAACAGGGGGTCGATGGTGACGTCCGAAAGTGAGTGGGCCATCCCCCGGTAAATTATGTTGAGCGTGAACACAAGGTATGCGACGCTGGCCATAATTATATAAACCCTGAGAACATCGTTCTTAAGCAGGGGACGCCATTGTCGATGGGCAACCTTGAACAATAAGCTGAAATTAACACCACCCAGAAACATGAACACTGCCATAATGGACTTGATATAATCACTGTCCCACTGATTGAGAGACAAGTCGCTGGTTGCGAATCCACCGGTGGACATAGTGCTGAGTCCATAGCATACAGCTTCAAAGATATTCATATCCGAGAAACACAGCAGCAGCATCAACACTCCGGTCAAAACGATGTATACCATCCAGAGTCCTTTGGCCGTTGAGGATATGCGTGGTCTTAACTTATCGTGTGTAATGCCCGTAACTTCGGCATTAAACAGCTGCATACCCCCGGTATAATTCAGCATGGGGAGTATCGCCAATGTAAAGATGATGATACCGAGACCACCAATCCACTGACATATGCAACGCCATAAAATTATGGAATGAGGCACTTCTGTCAGTGTATTCAGTACCGAAGCGCCCGTAGTGGTAAAACCGCTTATTGTCTCGAAAAATGCGTCTGTAATACTGAAATGCGTCTTGCACACGAGGAATGGTAACATACCATACAATGATAGTATAACCCATGTCAGACCGGTCAAAAGGATGGCCTCGCGCTTACCCATCTCACGGGATTTCGGCCGCAGGCTCATCAGTCCGAATGCGGAACCTCCCGTGATTGCGATACACAACATGAACTGCAATGTGGAACGCTCTCCATATATCCATCCCGCTATGCAAGGCACTATCATTATGCATGCTTCGACCAGAAGCAGCCAGCCGATAACTCGCAGGAGCATCAGTATGTTGATATAACTCTTATGTCGGAAAAAGGATGCCACTGTCAGTTAAACCATTTTTCAAGTTTATTAAATGTTCCGGCCAGACAGAAGACTACCACACTGTCACCTGCCTCTATACGGGTGTTACCGGAGATTAGCATCAC
>CAMWRB010000131.1 GCA_947176545.1 uncultured Porphyromonadaceae bacterium | reverse complement strand
CCCTGGGTACGCTCTGTCGGCGAATTCAAGAGAGCCGCTTTCCGTGTCAATGCACATGTCGGTTTTGACGACATCAGGCGCACAGGAGGAGAAAGCAACCGCACACGTACGGACGGCACTCTATCCACTGCCATGTTCTTCGAGGCCGTTCCCGATACATTCCTCGACTTCCCGCTCAGCGAATGGCGTTGGACACCGGAGTCGGGAGAAGTCCCGGTCGTCATTTCCAAAGACTACCTCGCTCTCTACAACTTCGGCTTCGCGGCCGGTGCCGGACTGCCGCAACTCTCCGGAGCGACCGTCAGCGGCATCCCGCTCACACTCGAACTCACCTCCGAGGACGGCAGCAAGCACGTGGCGCTCAACGGACGCGTGGCCGCATACTCCAAACGCTTCAACACCATCCTGGTGCCCGAGTCTTTCATAGACTATATGAACGCCCGTCTCAGCTCCGAACCGACAGATACGGAGGCTGTCACCACATCAGCCGACTCGACAATCCACAATCCGAGCCGGCTAATCATAGACGTTTCCTCACCCGGTGACACAGCCATAGCTCCCTGGCTGGAACGACATCACTTCGAGGTAGCCGGTGACAAGTCTGCCTCTTCGGCCGCATATCTGCTCAAGATTGTCGTCACCATCGTAGTGACCATCGGTTCGGTCATATCAATGCTGTCGCTCTTCATTCTCATGCTGAGCATATCACTGCTGATGGAAAAAAATCGCTACAAGTTGCATTCACTGTTGATGTTAGGTTATAATCCGGGAGATGTGGCCACACCCTACTGGAACATCATCAGCATCGCATGTTGCGGAGCGACACTGCTGTCGGCGGCCGCAATAGCCGTATTGCGCGCCTTCTATCTGTCACCGTTGCGCGGACTCGGCGCAGAGGGGGGCAGCTTCTGGACCACAATACTGACACTCCTCATCATGGTCACCCTCATTATAAGTCTCAATTTCCTCTCCGTCTATCGCCGAGTCATCTCGACGTGGCGCTGACACCGCGGGCAGATTGTGACATTTTGTAATTTTACGATTAACATTTGTTAAAAAAAACTCTAAAAAGTGTTTCATATCTAAAATTTTGTTATTTTTGCAATAATTTAGAATCGAAGCGCAAGGACGGATTGTGCCCTTTTGTCGGCATCCGACAGACCGATTCCATACCCATACCGGAAAAACTCTGCCATGCAGGGTAATGTAAATAACTCATAATAAAATCTATAATATTAACCAAAATGTTGAACTAAATTAATTCCTGCATGAAAAATCTGACTTTTCATCTGAATCGGAAGTTATGGCTCACCATGGCAATGGTGCTCTGTCTGACACTTCCTGCTTTAGCTCAAAAAATCACCGTCCACGGTACCGTGCTCGATGAATATGGCGACCCGTTAATCGGAGCCACAGTCATGGAGAAAGGCACCAGCAATGGTACAGCCGCCGACATCGACGGCAACTTCGAGCTGAGCGTCAATCCCAAAGCCACTCTCGTGGTAAGTTATGTAGGTTATGACCCCATGGACGTAAACGTCAATGGTCGCACCAACCTGCACATCGAAATGAAAGAGAACGCAACCCTGCTGACCGAACACGTTGTCATCGGTTACGGCTCTGTCAAGAAGTCTGACGCTACCGGCTCTGTAGCCATGGTTGTTCCCGACGAAGTTGAAGCCAACATCGCTACTTCGGCTCAGGACCTGCTCACCGGCGCAAGCCCCGGTGTGGTTGTAACATCCGACGGTGGTGCTCCTCAGGGCGGCGCTACTATCCGTATCCGCGGCGGTGCGTCACTCAACGCTTCCAATGACCCCCTCATCGTCCTCGACGGTGTGCCTCTGGTGTCAGGCGAAGTCTCCGGTATGGGTAACCCCCTCGCAATGATTGCACCGGACAACATCGAGTCAATGACCATCCTTAAGGATGCTTCAGCTACGGCAATCTACGGTTCACGCGCATCCAACGGTGTCATCATCATCACTACCAAGAAGGGTAAATCAGGACGTCCCCAGGTAAACTTCTCGGCTACCGTGACCGTCAATACTCCCCGCAAGACATGGGAAGTGCTCGGCGCTCAGGAATATTCAGAGATGATACGCAACTACTGGGGTGCTGAATCTGACGCTGCTAAGGCTCTCGGCAATGCCGATACCGACTGGCAGAAGCAGGTGCTCCGCACAGCTGTCTCTCACGAGTACAACCTCTCTGTGGGCGGCACGCTCGGCTTCCTCCCCTATCGTGTCAGCGGTTCATATACTTCCAACTCGGGTATCCTCAAGAAGACCCGCATGGAACGTGTCACCGCCGGCCTCAGCCTTACTCCTCAGTTCTTCGACGGACTGCTCAAAATCAATGCCAACGTCAAGGGTTATTACATCCACAACGACTGGGGTGACACCGGCTCTATCGGCTCTGCCATCAGCTACAACCCCACTATCCCCGTGATGAACTTCACTCCGGGCAACATGACCGGCAACAGCCAGTTCCCCTACTTCTACAACGGTTACAACGTCGTTTCCGGCAACAAGCATGTATATAATGTGAATGCCGCTCAGAACCCCGTCTCTCTGCTCGAGGATAAGGAGAACTACTCAAGCGTATTCCGCTCCAACGGTAATATCCAGATTGACTACGCGATGCACTTCCTCCCCGAACTGCACGCCAACCTGAACCTCGGTTATGACGTGGCACGCTCCACATCTGTAACCGACGTGGCTCAGAACACTCCGACTTCATGGAAGAACGAGCGTCAGAACGGTATGGGCTACCACTCATGGTACTATGAGCTCCGCCGCAACACACTGCTCGACTTCTATCTCAACTATAAGAAATACTTCGACAAGATTGAGTCTGACGTAGACGTGATGGCCGGTTACTCATGGCAGCGTTTCGACTACCATAACCGCAGCAACGGTACAATCCTGACCACTCCCGGTTTCTATACTCCCGATACCACCAACGGTCAGCTCGTCATCAATCCCGAGACTATCGCTCTCGTAGGCACACCTCAGGGTGTCGTTTACCCCTACCATTCAGGCAACCTGATGCTCGTTTCATTCTTCGGACGTCTGAACTACAACTTCAAGGACACATATCTGCTGACATTCACTCTGCGTGATGACGGTACTTCACGTTTCTCCAAGGAGAACCGCTGGGGTCTCTTCCCCGCTCTCGCACTGGGTTGGAAAATCAACAACATGCCCTTCATGGAGAAATATCGCGCCAACATGAACGAGTTCAAGCTCCGTCTCGGCTGGGGTATCACAGGTCAGCAGGATGTCGGCGGTTACTTCCCCGCAATCGCTACATACTCTCAGTCCACTCAGGGTTCATGGTATCCCAACATGTACACCGGTCAGTATCTTAAGGACCCCAATGCAGGCGAAGTCGCTTCCAATATCCAAGGTAACACATATTATCCCAACGGTTACTCTTCCAACCTGAAATGGGAGGAGACAACAACATGGAACGTTGGTGTTGATATGGGTTGGTGGAACAGCCGTCTGACCGTAGCGTTAGACTGGTACCTCCGCAACTCAAAGGACCTGCTCTCATTCGTGACAGTATCTCCGGGTGCGTTCACCACCAACATGCTTGACCAGAACATCGGTACACTCCAGAACATCGGTGTCGAGGCCAACATCGGCGCACGCATCATCGACACAGACGCATTCCAGTGGAAATCAAACCTCAACGTAGCATGGAACAAGAACAAGATTACCAAGCTTAACAACGAGGGTACATACGTGCTCACCGGCGGTATCTCCGGTGGTAACGGCAACACGGCTCAGGTACACGCAGTCGGCTATCCCGCCAACTCATTCTACCTCTACGAGCAAATCTACGATAAGGATGGTCAGCCCATCGAGGGTGCATACGTAGACCAGGACGGTAACGGCCAGATTGACTCCAACGACCTTATCATCAAGCACAGCAAGGACCCGAAGGTTACTCTGGCTTGGAGCAACAACTTCAGCTGGAAGAACTGGGACCTCGGCTTCCAGCTCCGCGCTTCTATCGGCAACTATGTATACAACAATGCATTGGCCGGTAACACTACACTCAGCGAGACTTATCGTAACGGTCTGAGCAACATGATGAAGACTGACTTCTACTTCCAGGGTGGACAGACTACCAACACTTACCTGTCCGACTACTGGCTGGAGAACGCCGGCTTCGTACGTTGCGACAACATCACCATCGGCTACACTTGGCCCGGACTGCTCCACGACCAGCTCCGTCTCCGTATCTTCGGCGCCGTTCAGAACCCCTTCGTCATCTCCAAGTACAAAGGTCTTGACCCCGAGGTGTTCGGTGGTATCGACAACAACGTGTATCCGCGTCCCGTCACCTTCAACCTCGGTGTTGTGGCTACATTCTAATTGTTTCACCAAATGCGTAACAATATAATGAAATCATATATCAATCGTTTCCTTATCGGCGGAGCGCTCGTAGCCACTATGGGTTTGACTGCCTGCGTAGGTGACCTCAATCAGTTCCCACAGGACGAACGTTTCGCCAACGCCTCTGACTTA
>CAMWRB010000130.1 GCA_947176545.1 uncultured Porphyromonadaceae bacterium | reverse complement strand
GAATCCGGGCGAGAAGATGACCCGTGGTGAGTACGCGGAACTGCTGAATGCGTGTAGGTGCTTGTTGCTGGTGGATGCCGAGTCTCCGATTCGCAAGATGGGGTTCGGATATCTTCCTGTGAGCGCTACGGAGAATTATGAGAAATACGTTGAGATGATGTGGGGTTACGCGATGAATATTCCGCGCCCTGTTATGAAGGCGTATCATGATTCTGGATATACCATCATGTTTGACAACGAGTATATCGAGTCCTATTGCAAGACCCGGTCTGAGGCAAAATTCACAAATGTTATCGGTCTGTTCTCCAGTGGTACGCGGTGTATCTATATGACGAAGCCGCATGCCATCATGCATGAGATGGGGCATTTTGTGGAGACGTTCATGGCTGGTAAGGAGGATATCAAGCCTCTGTTTTCGAAGGATGCCGCGAATAGCGAGGAGTTTCTGGGCGTATATTCGACCGTGGATTCCCGGGAGTATTTTGGCGAGGTGTTTCGGTTCTTTATACAGAACCGGTGGGATGTGATGCAGATGGACATCATGCAGTCTTTGGCGCCGAATACATATCAATATTTTATAGATTTGGAGGCGAACAACTACTTAAAGCCTGGCAATACGGAGTTTTTGCCGAATAATTTCCTGAATAAATAGCCATATGTTTCCATTTTGACTTGCTTTGGATATATTAGCCAAAGTTTGGTAACAAATTTTGTTAAAAATGCCGATTGCATATTTTGGTGCAATCGGCATTTTTAGCTTGAATTGGTGTGTAAATGGTTGTATAATAGTTTCATATATGAACAGATTTTGAACGAGGACTGGAAATCTGTTTAAATTCAGGGGAAGGTCGTTTAATTCAATGCCTGATAAACTCTTGGGGAAGTATACCAAGCCTGTCAAGAGGGCAGAGCGAGAAATCGTTGGAAGGGAGGAAGAAATAAAGCGCGTGCAGGCCGCATTGATGCGGCCAGAACTTTGTAACGTGATGCTGTTGGGTGATGCGGGTTCCGGCAAAGCGCTGGACGATTTGACACCGATTCCGGTTGCTGACAGCCGCGGGTACGTGCCTATTGGCAAGTTAAAAGTCGATGACTATGTGTATGATGAATCGGGCCATTCAACACGGGTGCTGGGGGTGTTTCCGCAGGGCATGCTGGATGCCTATCTGGTAACGTTCAGCGATGGGTCCGAAGTTGTGTGTAACAACGAGCACATGTGGAATGTGCGGGGGAAGCTGGACCGTTACAGCAGGTCAGGTTATGACACGATGACGCTGCAGGATATCCTGGACAAGGGCGTCGGAAACAAGGAGTGGTGGTTGCCGGTGGCCAAGCCTGTGTTGCGGGCGAAGTATCGGTTCCAGGTAGAGCCGTATGTCATCGGCGCGGTGCTTGCTATGAACCTGAATATCGATGTGAATATTTTCGTCGATAGTTCTGATGACAGGTTCTTGACGAAGCTGTCCACTCTCATCGGGTCTACGTATTTGCACCGGACTAACGTGGTGGGTAAGGATGTTCTTGGTAAGACCGGTCCGGTTTACAACTGGCATTACATGCGTCCCAATACGCCGCTGTTTGACTATTTAAGGAACGTACGGCGGATTCCGGAGCTTTATTTCATCGGCTCCGTCAGTCAGCGTTTCGAGTTGCTGCAGGGTTTCATGGATGCCCGTGGCGAAGTTGGTGGTAGTACGTCCGCGACATGCGTGCTGAAGCTGGATGACGAGATTCTGGCTCAGGACGTGGTCCGGCTGGCCAATTCCGTTGGATTGCGGTGCAAGTTTACATAGCATGACGATACGGGCTTGTATCATGTCGAATTTTTGTGCAAGTACCAGACGAAGTATCGGTTGGTGTCCCGTGACAATTTAATCGCCGGATTGGATGCGTTTAAGAACAAGTTCGTCAAGCGGCCGCGTCGGTATGACGACATCTGCATTAAGTCCGTTGAGAAGCTGGATAAGCAGGTCTCTATGACCTGCATTTATGTTGAGGCGGATTCGCATCTCTTCCAATGTGGTTACAATCATGTGGTGACGCACAATACGGCGTTGGTGCAGGGTACGATGTTGCATGATACAGGTCGTGACTATCTGGAAGTGGATTTGTCCCGTATGATTGCTGACGCGAAGGACGGCAATGAGATGGGCGCTATGCTGAAGATGTTGTTTGACGAGGTGGCGGATACTGTTAAGACCAGTGGTCGTGATATCGTGCTGTTTATCGATGAGTTTCATCAAATTGTGCAGCTTTCAGAGTCTGCTGTAGAGGCTCTGAAGCCGCTTTTGGCAGATTCTGGTACGCGTGGTGTGCGTGTTATCGCGGCGACGACGTATATTGAGTTCCGTAAGTGGATTGCTCCGAACCTGCCTTTGGTGGAGCGTCTCCAGCGTATCAATCTGCCTGAGCCTAAGAAGGAGGTCGTGATATCGATTCTCCAGGGTATGTCGCAGAGGTATGGTATCGAATCCGATGTTGATTTTACGCTCTTTGAGCTGATTTACGAATATACGAATCGTTACATCCCCTCACAGAGCCAACCTCGCAAAAGTTTGTTATTATTGGACGCCATGATTGGCTGGCACCGTGCTTATAATCGCCCTTTCGATACCCAGCTTTTGGGCGATGTAATATATGAATCGGAGGGTGTGAACGTGTCTTTCTCTATTGATGCTGCTGAAATCCGGAATAAACTGGATGAACGCGTTTTGTCGCAGAAGTTCGCGACAAGGATGATTGAGCAGCGGCTCCAAATCTGTGCCGCGGATTTGAACAACAAGAAGAGGCCCATGGGTTCGTTTTTGTTTTCGGGTTCGACCGGCGTGGGCAAGGCGCTGCTGGATTCCGAAGAGATTCCTGTGTATCTGGCCCGGTGCCGGAATTACAGGACGATTCCCGTCAAGCGCAACGGCGACTTGCAGGTCGGCGATTACGTTTATAACAGGCTGGGAGAGCCTGTGCGTGTCGCGGGCGTGTATCCTCAGGGCATGCAGGATGTCTATGAGCTGACGTTGTCCGATGGCCGCAAAATCAAGTGCAGCGGCAACCATTTGTGGGCTTATAAGCGGCGGCAGGCGAACAAGAATTGGTTGACGGCGACGACTGAGGGGTTGATGCAGAAGCTGGCTACGGCCACGCCCGGAAGCAGCAGTGCAGGCGTGTTCATTCCGATGAATCAGCCTGTTGAGTATCCGAAGAAGACTTTCCCTGTCGACCCGTATTTGATGGGCGTGTGTATCAACGCTGGGTGCCTGACGGAGCCGCAGATGGCAATTGATACGTTGGATGAGCATATTGCTCTTCGCTGTGGCGAAATTATGGGTGCGGTCAGCTGCGACCGGCGGAATCCCGATGCGCATACCTGGGTCTACTGGAACGGCGAGTATGTGTCGAAGACCAGTAACGCGAAGCGCCGCATTCAGACGAAGACCGTGCTGGCGGCGTTCCCTGAGCTTATTGGAAAGAAGAGCTATGACCGGCGTATTCCCGAGTGTTATCTGTATGGCTCCGTGGAGCAGCGGTGGGAGTTGGTCAGGGGCCTCTTCGATACGGCCGGGTATATTACACGGTTCGACGACCGGTTTTCGGTTACATACTGGACCAGTTCTGAGGATATGGCGAATGATATCCGTAAGCTGCTGTGGTCCTTGGGCGTCTCCACGACGTTGGTGGCCCGTAAACGGCGGCGCAACCGTCCGGCGCATTACCGGCCGGAGTTCAAGATTACTGTCCGGCTTTCCAATCTCCAGAAGTTGGATTTCTTCAGTCTGCCTCGGAAGTTGGAAGTTGCCAAGCAGGCGGTCGAGTATTATAAGACCGATAAAATCCGGCGGCTGCGGTACAACGAGTATATCCAGGTGACCTCCATTGAGAAGCTGGGTTACCAGGAGCCGATGACCTGCATCTATCTGGATGACGAGGAGCACCTGTATCAGACCGGCGAGTACATTGTTACCCACAATACGGAGGTGTCTAAATCGCTCGCGGCCTTGCTTTTTGGCAGTGAAGATGCTATGATAAGGTTGGATATGACGGAGTTTACCAATCCGGATTCCTTGGAGCGTTTTCGGGCCGAGTTGACCAACCGCGTGTGGGCGAGGCCGTTTTCCATTGTGTTGCTGGATGAAATCGAGAAGGCGTGTGCGCAAGTCACGCGCCTTCTCCTCCAGGTTTTGGATGATGGCCGCTTGATGGACGAGAACAACCGAATTGTTTCCTTCCTGAATTGCTATATCATCATGACGACGAACGCTGGTGCCGAAGTCTTCAAGACCATCGCCCAGTACAATGCGGACGATGAAGGTTCCGGTTCGAAAATTATGAGTTATAACAAGGTCATCCGGCAGTCCATCGTGGAGACGTCTGGCGGCAAGTTCCCGCCTGAGCTTCTCGGTCGTATTGACGTGGTCGTGCCGTTCCAGCCGTTGTCCGAGGAGACGCAGAAGCGCATCGCGACAATGAACTTGAAGAAGCTGCGTGACCGCGTGTGGCAGATTCATGGCGTCACGCTGGGTATCTCGAAAAAGGTCGTTCGGTATCTCGTCGAGGAT
>CAMWRB010000129.1 GCA_947176545.1 uncultured Porphyromonadaceae bacterium | reverse complement strand
GTCCCGTGTCGCACGACCGGTGCAGACTATGAGCACGCCGGTGGCGAGAGGGTCGAGAGTCCCGGCATGTCCGACCTTGAATTTCTTGACGTTGAGACGTCGCTGAATGGCGCCGCGCAACCGCTTGACAGCGTCAAACGATGTCCAGCGCAGCGGCTTGTCGATAGCGATAATCTCACCCCCGATGAGGTCCAAATCCTTCTTTATCTCCATAAAAGACAGATTATGCCTATCAGGACGCAATAGATGGCAAACCAGACAAGTTTCCCTTTTTTAACCAGCGACAGCATCCAGCGGCATGCGAAACATCCGGAGAGGAATGCAGTGACAAATCCGATGAGCAGACAGCTGACGGAAACGGAGGATTGCATTTCCGGTGAACCGACCATATCCTTGATGTCGAGCAGGCACTCTCCGAGGATTGGAATGATGACCATCAGGAATGAGAATGTGGCTACCTTATCACGTTTGTCACCGATGAGAATACCGGTGGCTATGGTTGTGCCTGAGCGGCTCAATCCGGGCAGAACCGCCAGTGCCTGGGCGCAACCGATGATGAATGCGTCGCTCCATGAGATGTCCCGACCGACGCGTGCCGGGAGAAGCCGGCCATACAGGGTGTCGCTGTAATGTGCAAAAGTCAGCAGAGCCGCGGTCACCATAAGGCATATACCGACAATGGTGAGGTTGGTGCCGAAGAAATCCTCGACCGTCTCCTTGAAGAATACGCCCACGATGCCGATGGGAATACAGCTGAGCAGAATCTTGCAGACATAATAGAAATCTGAGTCCATCCTGAACGTGAAGAAGCTCTTGATAAGCTTGGCGAAGACGGGCCAGAGGATGACAATCGTGGAACACACTGTCGCGGCGTGAACCATGACATCAAACTGCAATATCTCATCTTTAGGAAGGTCTATGCCCAGAATTTCACGAAATATTTCGAGATGTCCGCTCGAAGAAACGGGAAGATACTCTGTAAGTCCCTGTACGAGACCAAGTATTAATGCGTCAAGCCATTCCATATGCAGATGTTGTTATTTATCAGTCTTAACCTCCTCTTTGATTCCGATATTAACGGCAGGTTCATTCTCCTTAATACCGTTGATGTTATCTCGTGTGTCGGCCCCCCGTTTCCGCGGAGTGTAGATTATGGCGAAAGCCATGAGCAGGAAGCCGAGGAACGATAGTGTCGGACCGACAACAATCCTCCTGACGGAGAAGATGTCGGGGTTAAATTGGTCGATAGTGCTCGGAGCTCCGGACATGAGAATGAAGCCGAGGATGATGAGCACAAGGCAACAGGCCATCATAATGATGTTGGTGCGCGAGAATATCGGGGTGTATTTCTGATTGCCCATTTCAGTGATTGTAAATTTATGTTGATATGCGGGAGACAGGAATATGTGTTGGGGGGATTTATCTGAAAAGTTTGTCGTAGTCTTTGCGCAGATACCTGCCGGTGGATATTGAGGCCGCAAGAGCACACAACAATGCACCGAGCAGAATGACCGCTGCGGCTATGACAGCAAATGTCGGCCAGCCCAGGAAGTTGGTGATGTCGTCAAATCCGGCATTGCCGGCATATATGAGGGCGACGGCCATCAGTCCGGCGGCTATAAGTCCTGCGACAACACCGGCCAGCATATTCTGCATCACGACCGGCATACGTATGAATGCGTTTGTCGCGCCGACGAGCTGCATGGTGTGGATAGTGAACCGTCGGGCATAAATGGTCAGGTGAACGGTATTGTTAATCAGTACGAATGAGATAATCAGCATTACGATAGCGATAATGCCGAGTATGGTGGCAAGCCGTGAAATATTGGTATTCATGGCCTGAACCATACCGGAGTCGGGCGTGACGACCTCCGAAACTCCCTTTACGGCTGCAATCTGCTTGGCTATCCGGGCTATATTTTCCGGCGACGTATATTCGGCCTTGAGATGGAAGGTCACTTCGGGTGTGAGGGGATTGACGCCGAAAAGTTCCTCCAGGTCTTCACCGGTATCCAGTTTCCATTGTTCAAGCGCCTGTCGCGAAGTGACAAGTTCGGCATCGCGGCAATAAGGCTGCTTACGGATGTCGGCAAGCAATCCGGCTGCCGAACTGTCGCTTATGCTGTCAGCAATAATGACGGTAATCTCGATTTGCTCGCGAAGCCGGCGCGTCTCCCGTCCGGCCGATATGGTAATCATGGCGATAATGCCTATGATAAGCAATACGAGAGTGACACTGACAATGGTGGTGGCATGTGCCGCCCAGAATGATATTTTGAATTCTTTCTGATTTTTCATATCTTTGTATTCACCGTCCCTCAATGGAGCGTGCACATCTATAAAAATAGAGCACGGATGGCAAAGTTAATACTTAAAATCGTCGTTGTCAAGTATTGAGGGTGTTTTTTTGATGTTTTGTAATATGACACCGGATTACAGTGGCCGTAAAATAGCCTATTTCACCTTAGGATGCAAGTTGAACTTTGCGGAGACTTCGACCATCGGCCGAATGCTCAGTGAGCGTGGCTACCGGCGTGCCGAGCCGTTCGAGACGCCGGATATGTGTGTGGTCAATACATGCAGTGTCACCGAAACCGCTGACAAGAAGGGGCGCTCGCTGATACGCCGACTGGTCAATAAGTGGCCCGAAGCGACGATTGTCGTCACCGGATGTTATGCTCAGCTGAAGCCTGAGGAGGTCAGTGGCATAGAGGGTGTGGACATCGTGTTGGGCAGCAACGAGAAATTGCGTCTTACGGAATATCTTGACCGCTGGGAGCGGACTCATACACCTATCATGGACACCACTCCGTCGCTGGACATAAAATCATTTCGTCCCTCATGCGAACGGGGTGACCGGACGCGATGGTGGCTAAAGGTGCAGGACGGATGCGATTATTTCTGTACATATTGCACCATCCCGTTTGCGCGCGGCCGTTCGCGTTCGGGCAATACCGACGAGCTTGTCGCTCAGGCTCTCCATGCAGCCGGGGCGGGTGCCAAAGAGATAGTATTGACCGGTGTCAATATCGGAGAGTTCGGACGAGACAACGGTCAGGATTTTCTCACTTTATTGAAGCGCCTCGACGAGGTGGAGGGGATAGAACGTTACCGTATATCGTCGATTGAGCCCAACCTGCTGACAGAGGAGATATTGCGGTGGATGGCATCTGAATCGCGGGCATTCAAACACCATTTCCATATCCCGTTGCAGTCCGGGTCTGACCGGGTGCTCCGGTTGATGAACCGCCGCTATGACACGTCGCTGTTCCGCGAGCGTGTCGAGTGTATACGTGAGTTGATGCCCGATGCCTTCATCGGTGTCGATGTTATAGCCGGCGCGAGGGGTGAGACGCAGAGTGAATGGGAGCGCTCCGTCGAATATATAGATTCGCTTGATGTCACACGTCTGCATGTCTTCCCGTATTCCGAACGTCCCGGTACAAAGGCATTGTTGCTGGGCGATGTGGTGGAGAATGGCGAGAGACATCGTCGTGTCGGCATACTGTCGGAGATTAGCGAACGCAAGATGAGGGATTTTATGGTCTCGGCGGTCGGGCAGAGGCGCGACGTGCTTTGGGAGCATAAAATATCCGGAAGTAATGAGATGTCCGGACTTACAGACAATTACCTCCGCGTCTCCGCACCCTATTTGGAGGGAGCGGTCAATACCATAACTCCGGTTTTGATAACCGGTCTCGACAACCGACGGCCGGAAACGGTGACAGGTGAGCACGCGGGATAATGATTGCAATATTCAGGAATATACAGGAATTGAGGCTAAGGATATGAAACAATTAGCGGTAATAATATTAAATTGGAACGGAGTCGGATTGTTGCAGCAATTCATCTCTTCAGCTGTCCGTTACACCCGAGGCGAGGAGGTAGACCTGATAGTCGCCGACAATGGCTCAACAGACACCTCTGTGGAGTGGCTGAAGAGCAACTATCCGGAGGTCAAGGTTATAGAGTTGGGAGAAAATTATGGGTTCGCCGCCGGTTATAACCGTGTGATAGAGGCTACTGACTATCCGTATACCTTACTCCTCAATTCCGATGTAGAGGTGACGGAGGGATGGTGGCAACCGCTTCTCCGATTTATGCAGGAGCATCCGGAGGCGGGAGCCATACAACCCAAAATCCGTTCATTTCACCATAAGGAGATGTTTGAATATGCCGGAGCCGCCGGCGGCATGCTCGACAAATTGGGTTATCCCTATTGCCGGGGACGAATATTTGATACCGTAGAGAGGGATGAGGGACAATATGACGGTAAGGCAGTGGAAGTAGCTTGGGCTTCGGGCGCAGCGATGATGGTCAGGACAGACGTGTATCTGCGATTGGGGGGACTTGATGCCGACTTTTTCGCTCACATGGAGGAGATAGACCTCTGCTGCCGTATGCGTGGAGCCGGCTATAAGATTTATGTAGTTCCCGATTCGCATATTTTTCATGTAGGCGGTGCTTCGCTGCCTAAGGAGAATCCGCGCAAGACCTATCTTAATTTCCGCAATAACCTGTTATTACTGCATAAAAATCTTCCCAAGTCGAAAGGACGGCGCATACTCTTCATA
>CAMWRB010000128.1 GCA_947176545.1 uncultured Porphyromonadaceae bacterium | reverse complement strand
GTAAATGCCTGTGTGTGGCGTATCGCGACGGCATGATTGACATCATCCATGATGACGGACGGCTGGTTTCCAACAGTGCAATCCGTGATTATCTCTATCCCTGCGACAAGCGTATCAATTCCGTGACAGCCGATATAGACGGCCACTCTTTTTATGTTGCGACCGGTTTCGGCTTTCTGACTGTTGATGCCTCTACCGGCGGCCTGTCGTCGTTCAGAAATACAGGTAAGGATATACGTTATGCAGCCCGCGTCGGTGAACGAATGGTTCTCATAGCGGATGACGGCGTGTATGTGTCGTCACTGAATGCTCTGGGTGCCTCGGCCGATGAGTTGCAGCCGCTGAAGTGTGACCCGCGCTTCGCGCCCGCGAAGTATGTGACCGCTGCCGGCGAGTTGCGTGACCCCTCGATGATACTCCCTCTTTCTGACGACACCTTTATCTATCTGACCCACGCGGAGGGGAAGGAGACCGTAGGCCCGTATGTCAATATGGCGGTAATGACCGATGCCGGTGTCGGTGTGTTCAATCTTTCGGAGAGTGTCATGAATTATGATGCATACGGATATAACCGGTACGGCCGATATGACGACCTCAATGTCGGACTTGTCACTCCCACCCGCGACGGATATATGGTAAATACCACCGCGGGATTGGTTCATATTTCCCGTAATGTGACATTTGACGCGCATGATACCGACTGTCTTGCCGGGAGTGTCGGGATGTATAAGTCATCGGGCGTGAACGTGATACCGAAGACCGGCTTCGGCAAGACGGCGTGCGGTGCCTCTGAGAATGCCCTTCCGATGGCTACATATGACGGTGTGAGTTACTGGATGTATCGTCCGACCGAGGGTTTCTCTCAGCGTACGGTCTCATGGGATGGCAGCAATGCCGTCTGGGGAGCGTCCGGACCGGTGTGGGTGCCGGATGCGGGAGGTACTTTTATAGCTACATATATGGAGTATCATCCCGACCACGGATTGCTGATGCGTAATCACGGCGTCAATGAATACTTTGAGAGCAACAACAATAATCTCGACGGCCTTAGCGGTTACAAGGATGGTGAATGGAGCTATTACGGACTCAACAAGACCAACTATGCCCGCCGTCAGGTGAGTCCGGCGCCGTCGGGCCTTGCGATTGATCCCGTCAATCCGAAATACATATGGGCCGGCTCGCGCGAAAACGGTCTGACACGCCTTAATCTCGAGGACCCGACCGACATACTCCGCATGGTCCGCTCGAATATAGCGGATGTCGGTCAGCCCGGCTGTTACGCCGTGCATGATTATGCTCCCGACTGGATATATCTCTCCTGTTTCAGTCCGGTGGCCTTCGATAGCGACGGGACACTCTGGACTCAGCATTGCGACTGGAACCTCAAGGGTGACAAGATAGTCTACAGTCTATGGTATCTGACAGCCGACGAACGTCGCGCCTCGGAGAATGCGTCGCGTGACCCGGCGGCGTTTATCAAGCCTCACCGTATAGACATCCCCGTCAGCGGCGTGACGCTCAACTCGCTTGTATGGCCCATGTCGATGGAGTGTAACCGCAACCTCGTCGGTGTCACCGCCAATCAATACTTCGACTCTGTATTGCTCGACCATAACGGAACGCTCGATGACACTTCCGACGACAGTGTGGTCTATATCGCCAACGTGTATGATGACTCAGGCAATGAACTCGAATTGAACCGCGGGTCGTATATGTTTGAAGACCCGTATGACGGCGCGTTGCTTATCTCATACGAGGATGGCATACTGGTGACAACGCGCGACGAACTCTTTACCGACGGTCTGAAACGCGGCCGTATGCTGGAGGCTGCCACTGATGCCGGTTCCGGCATGACCAGACCGGTTGCCCAATGCCGCGTCACGGGGATAGCCGTTGATGCCGAGGGGCGTAAATGGATAGCGACATCCGGCGACGGACTCTATTGCATATCGGAGGATCGCAGCCGGCTGTTGGCTCATTATGTTCAGGAGACAGGCGGACTTCCGTCAAGTCTCTGCACGGGATGTGTCTACAACCCCGGGACACGTTCAGTATGGGTCGGTACCGCCAACGGCACGGTGGAGTTCGTGCCCGATGGAGGTGGAGAGGTCAGTCAGGTCAGCGACCGTGTGCAGGTCTCACCGGCGTGTGTGACACCCGATTATTTCGGATATATCACCATCTCCGGTCTGAATGACAGTGAGCGTTATCAACTCCGCTCATCCGACGGTGACGTGCTGATGGAACTGTACTCGCGCAACGGTCGTGCGGATATCGAGGCACCGGTGTTGCCGGCCGGAATTCACCTGCTGTGCGGCAGCGACGGCAAGGTTGTGGAGAAAATCATAAGGAACAAATAAAAATTCAGATAGATATGTTGAGACGAATATTGTTAGGGATTGGAGTGACAGCGATGGTCGCACTGGGGACAAATGACGCCCTCGCCCGTAAGAATAAGTCGAAAGATGGTGACCCGAAGCCTGTTTTTGTGGAGAAAGTGTATGATTTCGGTTCAATCGAGGAGAAAAAGGGCGCAGTCTCCCACGATTTTGTGTTTACCAACGAGGGTGACGGCAATCTGTTGATACTCAATGCTACAGCCGAATGCGGATGTACACGCCCGGACTATCCCAAAGAGCCGATAGCCCCCGGTCGCAAGAAGTCGGTAAAGGTGACTTACAATCCTGCCGGCCGTCCCGGTCCGTTTGACAAGACAGTGACACTGACCACCAACGCCTCCCCGCGCAAAATACGTCTGAAAATACGCGGTACGGTGCGTTGAATAATCCAAAATGCCCTCAGCGGTGTTATATAGATTGTATACCGGGATTGTATAGCGGTAGTGGAACGTTAGCGAAAACGAACTAATGAAGAGAAAAAGGATGAAAATAAAAGGGATGAGAATATCGGGAACTACGGGGCTGCTGTCGGGTATAGCCTTGATGGTGACCGGTGGAGTGCTGATGGCCCGGGGTGAAATCCGATGGCTCAATACCTCATACGATTACGGGGTCATGCAGGAAATAGCCGGCAAAAAGACGGGTGAAGCCCGTTTTGTCAATGAGGGCCCGGACACAACATATATCTCATATGTGCGTCCGTCATGCGGCTGTACCGATGCCGATTACACCAAAGGTGAACTCCTGCCGGGTGACACGGCGACTGTCTGCTTTACCTACAATCCCGCAGGTCGTCCCGGCGCGTTCGAGAAGAGTGTAAAGGTCTATGTCGGTCCGGAAAAGACACGTCATGTCGTCAAAATCAGCGGTACGGTAGTCGGTTCTCCCGCTACTCTGGCTCTCCATTATCCGATAGATGCCGGTGCGGTGCGTCTGTCGACACGCCTTATCGACCTGGGCGATGTGGCTGTCGGTACAGGCCGTCACGCCTTTGTCACGATGGTGAACCAGACCCTCGATTCAATTACCCCGACGTTGGTAGTGCCTCAAGGTCTGAGCGCGGAAATCACCCCTGAACGTCTCGGACCTGGTGACCTCGGCACATTGGGTATATATATCAACAGCGGCGGTGCGGTCTCGGCCCGTTCGGGCGAGCAGCAGGTACGTGTCCCGCTGATTATAGACCGGGACACCACCGACATTATCCTGCGCGCCAAATTCATATCCCAGAATTAACACAAGAATATATCTATATCATGGAACACCCTGAAAACGATACACAATACAAGGGACTGCAGGTAAACTCCGGTGTGAGTTCGCAGCCCGTGACCAATCCCTACCGCCGTGCGGCCAAGCGCCGTCAGCTTACGGCCAATGATTATGTCGAGGGCATCCTCAAGGGTGATGTCAGCATACTCGGACGTGCAGTGACGCTCGTTGAGTCTACAGTCGAAGCTCATCAGCAGATAGCCCAGGAGGTTATAGAGAAATGTCTGCCGTACTCCGGTAACAGCCGGCGTATCGGTATCACCGGTGTGCCGGGGGCCGGCAAGTCGACATCAATCGATGTTTTCGGTCTTCACGTACTGCGTGAGGGACATAAGCTGGCAGTGCTGGCGATTGACCCGAGCAGCGAGCGTACCCACGGTTCAATCCTGGGCGACAAGACCCGTATGGAGAAACTGTCGCAGCAGAGAGATGCCTTCATCCGTCCCTCCCCCTCGGCAGGTTCCTTAGGTGGTGTGGCGCGCAAGACGCGTGAGACTATCGTGCTCTGTGAGGCGGCGGGATATGACCGTATATTTGTCGAGACCGTAGGTGTCGGACAGAGCGAGACGGCCGTCCACTCGATGGTGGACTTCTTCCTGCTCATCCAGCTTGCCGGTACGGGCGACGAACTGCAGGGTATCAAGCGCGGCATCATGGAGATGGCCGACGGCATAGCCATCAACAAGTGTGACGGCGACAATGTGGAGCGTGCCAAGCTGGCAGCCGCACAGTTCCGCAATGCGCTGACACTCTTTCCCCCGACTCCGAGCAAGTGGCGTCCCGAGGTCGTCACCTACTCCGGATATTTCGAGTTGGATGTGGACAAGGTGTGGGATATGATAGACCGCTACTTTGCCTACGTCGACAAGACAGGATATTTCGAGCGCAAGCGCAACGAGCAGGCGCGCTACTGGATGATGGAGACTATCGACGAGCTGTTGCGTTCTAGCTTCTACAACACACCGGTGGTAGCCGCACTTCTCGAGCAGTAAGAACTC
>CAMWRB010000127.1 GCA_947176545.1 uncultured Porphyromonadaceae bacterium | reverse complement strand
CCCCCCCCCCCCCCCCCCCCCCCCCCCCCCTTTGTTTTTTTTTAATGATACGGCGACCACCGAGATCTACAACTATCTATTCGTCGGCAGCGTCAGATTTGTATAAGAGACTGGACCGAGAGAGCGAGACAGGTGCAGACGGGTCAGACCAATCAGACCAATCAGACAGCTCAGACAAATCGGACAGCTCAGACCAGTCAGACCCGTCAGACTCGTCAGACCCGTCCGACAGCTCTGACAGCTCCGATAACTCCGACAGCTCCGACGACCGCTTCCCAATGATAAGCATGGTGATGAGCGCCTGTGTGAGCCTTATCAATGGTGAGACTCCCGACGAGGAGATGCAACGCCTTCTTGACGCTCTGAAGGCTCACGAGCGCATAGATGAATTACTGCGGCAGATAGCCGAGACGGAAACCCGCCATAAGGAACAGACGGAGGCTCTGCGCCGGGAGATGGAGCAGAGAGTGACAGAGGCGTACGCTGCCGGAGAAATAGCCGGACGCAATGCGGTAATCACCGAGACCCTGACATCGCCGGGTATGCAGGAGGGAATCCCCCGGTTGGGAGGCAGTCCGACACCGAGGCTCCATCAGCCCAATTCCATCTTCGACCTTGCCGCCCGCGCCCGCTAAAAGAGACTCAGACAAATCAGACAAGTCAGACCTGTCAGACCCGTCAGACCCGTCAGACTATTCCTACCAACCCTATTAATAACCAAAATTATGGAAACAAACCCCACAACAACCGTAAGTAATGTAGCCGAAATGACAGGCGGAATCGCCCCCGGCAATTTTGTAGAGACCGATATTGATGAGGCTCTCTTTCGCTTCAACAGCGATGACACACCCTTGATGAATCTGATGCTGCGTGCCAAGCGTGTCAAGGTAGATTCTCCCGAGGTAGACCACTTCATGATAGACGAGCCGGCCTCCGGCTTTCAGACATCGGAAGCCCTGACGGGGAGCAACGGCTATACCGCTATCCTTCCGCTCGATGCAAAAGACCAGAACCTGCCGCGCCCGTACGGCACACTGCTCGTAGAGGGTGTAGACGGCTATGATGTCAGCGGTGAGACGCGCACACCCGGCAAGTGGCTGATGCTCTTCGTCACCGGCCATGACCCTGCCAGCGGCAACCCCATAGTCCGCGCCATCAACGGTAAAAAGAGCTCATCGGGAGATGAATTCTGCGCTGTCCCCGACATCCCCAAGGGTACACGCATATCCATCCTTGCCAACTCGCTATATGAGACTCAGAAGGAGGTGGACCCCGACCTTATAGTGCCGTCACCGACACGTGTCTACCTGCAGAAGCGCGGTATGAACCAGGTGGTGAGCGACTATTTCGAGTCCCAGCGCAAGCGCATCCCCTTCTCCAAAGCGATTATAGCCGAGCAGGCTATCGCCAACTTCAAGGTGCGCGGCAACCGTACCCTGTGGGCCGGCCGTCCCGGTAAGATGAAAGTCAATGTGCCGCGCATGGGTATGCAGTATATCTACACGACCGAGGGATTGCGCTGGCAGTTCAAGCGTGAGGTGCGTCAGAGCGGTGCGTGGACCGTCGAACAGATTATCGGCCTGGCCAAGATGTTCTTCACCGGTGAGGATGTCCCCAAGACGGCATTGCTGTTGGCCGGAAAGAATCTGCTTGAGAAAATCCAGTGTATCGACTACACCAAGCATCCTGAAATCCAAATCACAACCAAGGTGAACGGCATGGGATGGACCGTGACCAATTTCCACACGGTGTTCGGCGATATAGAAATCAAGCGCGAGCCGACGCTCGACCGTCTGGGATGGTCTAATTCGGGTGCGCTGATAGGTGAGGACCGTCTGGTGCACTATGTGTACAGTGCCGAACACAGTTTCTCGGACCGTGTAGACGGCGAGGAGGCTACGCGCAACGGTATCCTGATATGGGATGCAGTGGCGCTCAAAGGGAGCTGTCACATATGGATAGACGGCGAGGGAACCTCATCCTCAACCGGCGTGGTGCGTATGTGGGACAGTCCGACAGCTCCGACTGTCAAGGGTGAGGATGCGGAGACCTACTACTTGCTGAGCGATTGCCCCGGCATCTCTGAAGAGGCCAAGGCCGGTCAGCACTGGCAGGGACAGAGCAAGATGGTCGGCAGCGGAGACAACCGTCACCGTGAGACCGTATGGCTCAAAGTTCAGGGGCTTTAAGCTCCTGACACCCTAAGACAAACGGGGTCGGGGGAGACAGCATGATAGCTATCATAGCTAAGAAAGCAAAATAATCAATCGGAAAAATATGAAGAAAGTATATAGAGCGCCGGGATATATGGAGCTGACACTGGTGTTGGGTTCGCGATGTGCGCCGGTCAGAATAGAGTTTACAGGAGGTCGCAGCAGCGGTTACGGCTGCAGTCCGGCCGAGTTTTCAACAGATGACCCGTTGTTGCAATGCCTCATTGAGTCATCGCCGGAGTATCTCAAGGGTTATATCGTATGAATGTATCATTGGGACAGCTTGCCGATATGGTGGCCGTACGACTGGGGGAATATCCCCGTCGTCGGCTGTCGGGCGGCGGTCAGGAGGCATCCCTGGAGGATGTATGCGGCGAATTGGCCGGGGAATTGTCTGTGCGGCTGACTCAGAGTGCGGAGCTGACGGAACTCGACTGCATACGCGATATGCGCGACGTCCTGAAGCGGTCGGCCGATTACGGTGATGAAATATGTGTGGAGTGCGAATTGCCGCGTGACTTTCTGCGGCTGCGATATCTGCGCATGAACGGTTGGGCACGCGGTGTCGACTCTGTGACCGGCGGTCGGGATTGCGCGGATGATGAAACGGCCGCCGGGCTGATGGTATCGCTCGGCGAGTGTGCGCCGGAGTGGATGCGCCGCCAGCGGGGACGTGGAGCGGCCGAACTGCTGCCGCCGGCTGACGGCACGGGGGCATGGCGCATACGGCTCACGCCCCTTATAGAGACGGGCTTCAGAGAGGGGGTATATATACCGCGCCCTTATCTCGAAAACGGTTACCTGTGCGATATCAGTTCCTGTATCATACCGGAACTGGTTGAACGGTTGGCCGAGGCCGTCGGTCATACTATCGAGTGAGGATGAATGCCACCTCCTTGAAAAGGTAGGAACGCTCCTCACCGGTGTCGAGCGACAGGGTCAGGCGTCCGTCGGGAGCGACATCACTGATACGCGCGCTGACGGTCTCACCGTTGAGATTGTCACGGAATGGATAGAGCCGGTTGTCGGCACGGTAGAGACGTTGCATGAATTGGTCATGCGGCGTCTCGTCGCCGTATATATGCCTGTCGAGCCGGGCTTCAATCTTCTGCGCAAGCCGGGATGTGAGCAGATTGATGTCGAGAGGATTGCCGCCTGCATAAGCGGGTTGCAGCAGTATCGAGGTGGGATTGGGTGCGTCGGAGAGGAAACGGGTCTGATTGACGTTGAGTCCGGCGCTGAGTATGGTGCGCTCGATACGGTTGCCCGTCAGGGAGTGTTCGATGAGGATGCCACAGATTTTGCTGTCGCCGACATATATGTCGTTTGGCCATTTGATGGTGGCTGATATGCCATAGTCGTCGAGCAGGTCTGTGAACGCGAGCGCGAATGCTTCGGAAATAAGGAACTGCCGTGCAGGCGGTACAGGTACCGGAATGATATACAGTGAGAAGGTGAGGTTCATACCCGGTTCCGCCTCCCAGGAGTTGCCGCGCTGTCCGCGTCCGGCGGTCTGCTCACGAGCTATGAGCATGGTCTTCGGGGGGATTGCCGGCGGATTGCTTTTCAGGGCGTTATGAGTGGACGGGATAGTCCGTACGTGGTGATATTGCATAGGGGACGGAGTGAGGTCATATACTGCCGAACACTTGTATTGAGGCCAATATGCGGTACAGGCCGTAGATACTGTTGCGCGGTATGGAGAGAGTGGGATATTTGGGGTTGATACTCTTTGCGGCGATACAATGGGGGTTGTCTTCATCGGGATAGACATCCTTGACGAGAACACCGTTTTCACTGTCGATGACCATACTGTTGCCCCACGGAATGAAAGCCTTGTCGTTGATACGTTTGATGAGTATGGTGCTTCCGTCGTGGATTTTGGGCTCCATGCTGTCACCTGAGACACGGATGGCGTAGTCGGCACCCTTGACGGGACTGACTATCATCTCGCAGTCGGCGAGTCCCACACCGGTGGAATAGTCCTGCAATCGTCCGGCGAATGCGTCGACCGGAAGGAGGGGTATCAGGCTGCCGCCGTTGCGTCCGGCAGGTACGGAGAGTGTTGTGTCCTGTCTGAGCATATCACCCTCACCGTACAGCAGCCAGTCGGTATTGAGGTCGGGGAACGCATGGCGGATTTTGCGTACCTTGTCGTCGGAGATAGAGCGGCGCATGGCACCGATATATGCGTTGCTGACCCCGAGCGTATCGGCAAATTCACGCTGGGAGAGGTCTTTGTACTGAAGATATTGGAGAAGGCGGTGTTTGACTTCGGACATTCTTGATGACTAATAGATAGGTGATAAGCAATAGGGGGAGAGGGGGAGGAAGTGTGCGGGGGGATAAAAATATGGTGGGCGATTCTGACTTGCGTCAGTGTCGCCCACCGGGGATAGGATGGATTTGGGGAAGTAGCCCATAGCAGAGTCGAACTGCTCTTTAGAGAATGAAAATCTCTCGTCCTA
>CAMWRB010000126.1 GCA_947176545.1 uncultured Porphyromonadaceae bacterium | reverse complement strand
CTGATATATAATAAAACGCAAATATAATAAAAATTCCCGAAAGTAGCTATCTCAGCCGATATAGCAATCTTTAGCTGTTTTAGCTTGATTGCTGTTGGATGGCGGCGGTCAGGCGGATGAAGTCGTCGACGCTCAGTTGCTCGGGGCGCTTCGACAGCAGCTCCCACTGCGACAGGGGACTCTCTTTGGCTATCATCCCCCCGAGGGAGTTGCGCAGCGTCTTGCGTCTTTGGCCGAATGCCGTCTTGACTACCGTCTTGAATTTACGCTCGTCACATCCCAGTTCACGACGGCCGTTGCGCGTCAGTCGCAGCACACCGCTCGTCACCTTGGGCGGCGGTGCGAATACTCCCGGCGGTACGCTGAAGAGATAGCTGCAGTCGTACCATGCCTGCAGCAGTACTGACAGTATGCCGTAGACCTTCGACCCCGGACCGGCGCATATACGCTCCGCGACCTCCTTCTGCAGCATACCGGCCACGACCGGTATTTTCTCCTTGTAGTCCAGCACCTTGAAGAATATTTGCGACGAGATGTTGTAAGGGTAATTACCGATGAGAGCCATCTCCCCCTCGATGATACTGTCGAGGTCGAGCTTCAGGAAGTCACCCTCGACCACTCTCAGTTCCGGCATCTCCCGGCTCAGATATTCCACAGACTCCGTGTCAATCTCCACGGCCGTCACATCGCGTCCCGACTCCACGAGGTAGCGCGTCAGCACACCCATGCCGGGACCTATCTCCATAACAGGGAGAGAGCTCCACTCCCGGCAATCCACCGGCAGGGAGCTCTCCGATATTGTTTCCGCTATGCGGCGCGCTACGTTCAAGTCCTTAAGGAAATGCTGACCGAGCGCCTTTTTAGCTCTTACTTCACTCACTTCTTGATTTTCTTGGCTATGTCTGACGGCACCGCACCATCGTGAGCCATCACCGCGATGGTCTTCTCCAGGAAGTAGGGCTCCGATACGTAGATGTAGCCGTCATATATCTGGTTGGTGTCCCAGCTGTTCTTCACTTTATAATAGCGGTTGCCCTCCTGGTCGGTGGCATAACCTACGATGACCATGCCGTGGTCGTCAGTGGTCTCCATATTGTCAAAGGTTTTCTGTCGGTCTTCCTGAGTGATGACACGCTCCTTGACCGGACCCTTGATGTCCGATTCGCTCTTCTTGCGGTCGCTGTCAGAGAGTTTCACCCAGCGCGCCAGTTCGGTACCATCCATGTCGGCCTCTGTACGCTTGGCCGGCAGAACGGCATAACCCTCACGCCATTTGAATGTCGGTTCGCTGACATCGGCTGCCCAGCAGATGGTGTAACCGTTTTCCAGAGCGTTGTCCACAATTGCTTTCAGGTCCTCCATCGGCACATTGACACTGTTGGCCGAGCGCCAGTTGTCGGGGATTTCCAGAGCGAACTCCTCATAGAACGGATGATGGGTATAGGATGTATAGCTCTTGAATTTTTTGGCATCAAGTCCCATAGCTTTCGCGAACTCCTTCGGTGTATAGGTCTTGCCGTTGTAGGTGAATGTCTCGGGCACCTTGCCTAAGTAAGCATCCAGGATACCGATATATCCGGGCAGCCAAGCGGTCGAAAGTCGCTTGTTCTCATTCTTCAGGATACCGTCCAGATACCCCTTGAGAGCCGATGCCATCTCGTAATGCATGTGCTTCTCCTCACCGTAGTTGAGGCCGCTGTACACATCTTCGGGTACTACGCCCTGCTCGCCGAGAACGGCCAATACGTCAGCAAAGCCTCCACCCTGGGCGAAGTTCATGCATCCACCCATGCGGATATATTTCTTGGCCTTATCGATATAGGCCTGACGAACGGTAAACATCTCCGACAGGTCAAGTTCGGGACCACCCTGACGAAGCACCTCCTCCTCCAGTGATGAGGTGCCGGCAAACGACCAGCATGTGCCCGACTTGTTCTGGTCCTTGACCGGAGTGGTCGGCAGGATTTTGATGTCGGTAAACTTAAAGCCCGTGCTGTCGGGATTGACCACACCGTCATCCGCTGTGGCCGGCGCTTCCATATAGGTGGCGAAGCCGAATACGGGCACTAACGCTAACAAGGGTAAGATAATTCTTTTCATGATATATAGATTGATTTAAATTGCCGCAATATCACCCCGACCCCCCAAAGTCCTTTAAAGACTTAATACAAAATTACATTTTTTTTATAACTTTACAAATTATAAAACTATAACTATGAAAAAATTATTATCCCGCCTCCTGCTGTTGTCAGCCGTTATCCTCCCGCTACCGCTGCATGCCGCTCCCGCCGCGTCAGGCCCGTCGCGTCAGGCCTATACCGTTTATGTGGACCCGCATGGTGTCCTGCGGCGCTCTGACAATAACGCCGAGGTCTCTTTCTACGGCACCAACTACACTCTCCCTTTTGCCCATGCCTATCGAGCCATGGATTATGTCAAGGCTGACCGCAAGCAGGTCATCGACCTCGACGTATATCATATGAAGCGACTCGGATTCAATGCCTTCAGATTGCATCTGTGGGATGCCGAACTCGCCGACGCCGAGGGCAATCTCCTCTCCAACGACCATCTCGACCTGCTCGACTATCTCATCGCACGTCTCGAAGAGGCCGGTATAGACATCATCCTGACCGCCCAGACCAACTTCGGCAACGGTTATCCGGAGCGCAACATCGACACCGGCGCATTTACCTACGATTTTGACAAGTGCGACATTCATGCCAACCCCGCGGCTCAGGCCATTCAGGAGCGCTATCTGCGTCAGCTCGTGCAGCATCGCAATCCCTACACCGGCATGACCTATGCTGCCGACAGAGCCATCATCGGCATTGAAATCAACAACGAACCCTGCCATACAGCTCCGGCCCGTGATGTCACCCGATATATCGACCGCATGGCCCGCTCGTTGCGCCGGGGCGGCTTCGACCGTATCATCCTCTATAATGTAAGCCACAACCCCGATGTCACGGCCGCATACTATGACGCCGACATTCAGGCTACTACCTATCAGTGGTATCCCGACGGACTCGTCGCCGGACATCAGCGACAGGGCAACCTCCTCCCGTACGTCGACGCATATCCTATACCCTGGAGCAAGAGTGTCCGCGACTATGACCGTATGGCCCGTGTCGTCTACGAGTTTGACCCCGGTGATGTCCTCTGTACATATCTCTATCCCGCCGTCACACGCACATTCCGCTCGCAAGGTTTCGGCTGGGTCACACAGTTCGCTTACGACCCTACACCCATAGCCCGCTATAATACAGAATATCAGACTCACTTCCTCAACCTCCTGTATACTCCCGGCAAATCCCTCGGCATGATGATTGCGGCCGAGGCTATGCAACGCCTGCCCCTTGGTGCCGACTATGGGGTCTTTCCCGCCGACACTGCATTCAATGGCAGTGGCGCCCGTTTTGAGGTCTCATATCCACGTGACCTCAGTATCATGAATTCCGACACCACATATATCCACACCAACAATACGGACATAGAACCTGAAGATTTCGACTCGCTCAGACATATAGCGGGTTGCGGTTCATCACCCCTTGTGACCTACCCCGGCACCGGAGCATACTTCCTCGACCGTATCGGCGATACCGGAGCATGGCGCCTCGAACTCATGCCTGATGCCGCTGTATTCGAGGACCCCTTTGCCAAGACCTCACTTCGTCGCCCGGTCGCATCCCTCTATTATGCACCCCACAATATGACCCTCAATCTTCCCGACCTCCCCGACGACTTTATCGTCACGCAGATAGCGGATGCCGACGGTCATATTGCCGAGAATAATCTCATTTATGCCTCTGACGCCACCGTTGCCATCGCGCCGGGAGTCTTCATCCTTGCCCCGGACGAGGATGCCCTCTCCGCTGCGCTGCGCTCCGAGTCCCCGGCTGTTTTGTCGCGATATTGCGCCCCGCGCGCTCTCTCCGGAGCCGAGACGGCTCCCATTCCGTCCGTTCAACACCGTCCGGACGCATATATCGACACCTCAATCCCTCTGACCCTCACTGCACGTGTATTGGCTGAAGAGATGCCCAAACGGGTCACGGTCTATCCCTCAGATATATCGTTCTGGCGCGACAACAATACCCTGTATGAGATGACCACCCGCGACGGTGTCAATTATTCCGTCACAATCCCGGCAGAAGCCCTGCATGACGGTTTCACATATAATATAGTGGTCGAAGATGCTGCCGCCCGCTCATATACCTATCCGGCACGTACCCCCGGTACACCGCTCGACTGGGATGTCATCACCACGCAATACTACACTTCGGCTGAAGCACATCCTGACGCTCCGGTCAATCTTTACCTGCCGCGGCCTGATGACACAGCACTCGATGTCGCCATGATTCCCGAAGAGTACACGTATCGCTGGCGTGTCACAGACAACGCTCCCGACGGACTCCCGACATTGCAGCTCGATGCCACACCCCGCTCAGCCACTCAAATCATAGTCCGCGAATATACAGGCAATCTTCTCACCTCCTCTGCAGCCCTCCATCTTCAGGACAAGACTACGCTCGAACTCCTTGCTGCCTCTCCCCTCCCCGAGGGTACCACAATATCCGTCACCACCACCGGCGGGCTCACATATTCGGCCCCGGTTGCCGCTGACGCGCAGACCGGAGATACACCGTCCGTTTCCGCCCCGGCAAGCTATCGTGTGCATCTCAGCGATATGACCCTGGCTCCAACCCCAATCATACCGGCACCCTATCCGACGTTCCTCCCCCGTCAGTTCACC
>CAMWRB010000125.1 GCA_947176545.1 uncultured Porphyromonadaceae bacterium | reverse complement strand
GGTCTGTTCATAGCAACAATTCCCCCGTATATGCTCACCTTATCGGCCTCATATGCCCTCTCCCAGGCTTCCTTGATGTCGGCACCGACAGCTGCACCGCAGGGATTCATATGCTTGAGGCCTACACAGAAAGGTTCTTCAAATTCGCGTACTATCTGCAACGCGGCGTTAGCATCCTGAATATTATTGTAAGATAGTTCCTTACCTCCTAACTGACGAGCATATGCCACGGAATAAGCCACCTTCTCCGGTGCGCGGTAGAACGAAGCCTGCTGATGAGGGTTCTCTCCGTAGCGTAGTGTCTGGACTGCATCAAATGTGAGGAAAAGCTTTTCATCAAGTCCGGCCGCCTTACGCATATATGTTGCGATATGACTGTCATACTCAGCCGTATGTGTATATGCTTTGGCTGAGAGACGAAGTCTGGTCTCGGGTGTGGTATTGCCCGTGCTCCTTATTTCATCAAGGATTTCCGAATAGTCATCAGGGTCGCACACCACTGTGACATCTCGGAAATTCTTAGCCGCGGAACGCAACATTGAGGGACCGCCTATATCGATATTCTCGACAGCATCCTCCATTGTGACACCCTCTTTGGCAATAGTGGCCTCGAACGGATAGAGATTGACACATACCATATCAATCATCTCGATACCGTTTTCCGCTAATGCTTCCATATGAGCTGCTATATCGCGACGGGCCAATAGTCCTCCGTGCACTTTGGGATGAAGTGTCTTGACACGGCCGTCACAAATTTCGGGAAAACCGGTGACATCACTGATATTGGTGATTTCGAGACCGGCATCACGCAAAGCCTTCATTGTTCCGCCTGTCGCGATTATCTCCCACCCCATACTCTTCAGGGCTGTGGCAAATTCGACCACTCCCCTCTTGTCTGATACACTTATTAATGCTTTCACTTTATTTTTCTCCTTAGATTGAATTGCCGAACCGATAGTAAGTCTTATACCAATTCGACTCCCTTACCTTCGACTATACGTCCTATGACAGAGGCGTTCTCACCATGTTCTGCCAATATCTCTATGACACGGGATGCATCCTCTTCAGCAACCGCAAGCACCATTCCGACACCCATATTGAATATGTTGAACATCGCGCGATGCGGTATGCGGCCGTACTTCTCGAGCAGCCCGAATACAGGAGGGATGCTCCACGACCCCTCGACTATCTCCACACCCTGGCCTTCATGAAGTATGCGCGGAATATTCTCATCGAAGCCACCGCCGGTGATATGAGCCACACCGTGCACATCAACGTGCTCTATTACGTCCAGCACGGGCTTGACATATATCTTGGTCGGAGTGAGCAACATCTCTCCGAGAGTATGCAGTCCCGTCTCCGGAAGCGTGTCGTTAAGCGCTAAATTATTATCTGATAAAATCTTGCGAACGAGGCTGAATCCGTTGGAATGTACACCGGAGGAGGGAATGCCGACGAGTACATCGCCCGTGCTCACCTTGGAACAATCTATAAGCTTGGATTTCTCGACAACTCCGACGGTAAATCCTGCTATATCATACTCATCTTCATCATACATACCGGGCATTTCAGCCGTCTCACCCCCTATAAGGGCACATCCGGCCTGACGACAACCCTCGGCCACACTGGCGACTATCGCCTCGACAACCTCAGGATGATTCTTACCGACCGCTACATAATCAAGAAAGAATAGAGGCTGCGCTCCCTGAGCAAGAACGTCATTGACACACATCGCCACGGCATCAATACCGATAGTATCGTTTATACCAGTCGCGAAAGCCAATTTAAGCTTGGTGCCGACGCCATCCGTACCACTGACCAGGACTGGATGCTCGTAGCCGAGAGAACCCAAATCAAACATACCGCCGAACGAACCTATATTGCCCATGACTCCGGGACGTTCGGTCGACTTGACATGCTTCTTGATACGCGATACGACCTCGTATCCCGCCTCAAGATTTACGCCTGAAGATTCATAACTCTTTGACATGTCTCGTTTCCCTTTATTTAAGTTTGTTCAGACGGGCATCAATCTCTTCGTATGCCTCGATGACATTACCGAGGTCGCGACGGAAGCGGTCCTTATCCAACTTCTCATTGGTCTTGGCATCCCAGAGTCTGCATGTGTCGGGAGAAATCTCATCGGCGAGCACAATAGTGCCGTCCTCCGTCTTACCGAACTCTATCTTGAAGTCGATAAGACGGATACCTATCTCGGCAAACATCTCACAGAGGACCTTGTTGATGCGTGCAGTCATATCGTATATGTCGGCAAGTTCATCGTAGGTAGCGGCACCGAGAGCGACGGCATGATGGTCGTTTATCAGCGGGTCACCGAGAGCGTCATCCTTGTAGCAGAGTTCAAAAATGGTTGAAGGAGCGGGTGTACCCTCCTCTATACCGAGACGCTTCGCCATAGAGCCGGCAATGACATTGCGCACTATCACCTCTAAGGGTACTATGTCCACTTTATAGCAAAGCTGGTCACGGTCATTGAGAGTCTCGATGTGGTGCGTCGGAATACCGGCCTCTTTGAGACGATTGAATATGATGGTAGAAATCTCATTATTGAGACGGCCCTTGTTATCTATATCGGCCTTTTTCTCACCGTTGAAGGCTGTAGCCGCGTCCTTATAGTGAATGATTACCTTATCAGGTTCATCTGTGGCATACACTTGCTTTGCTTTCCCTTCGTAGAGCATTTCTCCTTGTTTCATCTCTTTATATATTTAGTTGGTTATTAAGCTTGTTTTATACGATTAACGATTTTGATTTCTATATATTGTTGCGGAAATAGCGCACGGCATTGGCAAAGATATTCTGGTTCTTGTTACCGGAAATATTCTTCATCAGTCCCGAGGTATATCTCTCACTGTGGGCCATCTTGCCAAGTATCTGACCGTCGGGGCTTATGATGCCCTCGATGGCGTAGGTCGAACCGTTCGGATTCCACGGTGATGTCATTGTCGGCGTACCCTGCGGGTCCACATATCTGAATGCTATCTGACCGTTGTCAGCCAACTTCTTGGCCATCTCTTCGGAACAGGTGAATTTACCCTCTCCGTGAGAAGCGGCTACAGCATGAATTTCACCCGGAGTGAAGCCGTCGAGCCAGGGTGAGGCTACACTTGACACCTCAGTATACACTATCTGAGAGATATGCCGGTTGATATCGTTGCGGAATAGCGTCGGACTTTCGGGAGTCAGCTGACCTATACGGCCGAACGGCAGAAGTCCGCTCTTGACCAATGCCTGAAATCCGTTGCATATGCCGAGCACGAGTCCGCCACGACCGAGAAGTCGCTCGATGGCGGCTTTTATATGCTCATTCTGTATGACGGAGGCTATAAATTTACCGCTTCCGTCAGGCTCATCTCCGGCGGAGAATCCACCGCTGAATGCCAGGATATGACAACCGTCTATATAATCAACCATCTCACGAACTGACTCCTCAACGTCGGCCGGAGTAAGATTGCGGAATACGGAGGTAGATGTGCGTGCACCCTCACGATTGAAGGCGCGGAGCATGTCGTAGTCACAGTTCGTGCCGGGGAATACGGGGAGATAAACCATAGGATGTTCCGTATGCTCATGCCGGGGGTATTCTCTCATCGTAACAACACCTATCTCCGGTGCGTCACCGGCCACACCGCTGCTCACGGGATAAATTGAGCTGTGGCGTCCGGTATTGGCAGCTTCAAGAGCTGCCAGTTCTATTCTTTCTCCGGCAATTTCGATTACGGCACTTTCGAGAGTCTCGCCAATCAATACAGCGGGAGCCGGGAGCTCTACCGTACTCTCCACTATGATTGCGCCCGGACGGTAATCAAAGAGTGTGTCGGTATCACAGTCGAGACGTGCACCTGTCATATTGCCGAATGCAGATTTGCAGACAGCTTCGGCTATGCCGCCGTTGGTAATTGCATATGCTGATATGACTTTACCATCCTTTATCCACTCCTGAACGGCACGGAAGGTTTTTTTCAGACCCTCGACATCAGGGAAGAAATCCTCGCGCAATACAGTATCGACAAGATACAGCTTATGACCTGCCGCTTTGAACTCCGGACTAATCACGCGTCGCGCATCGACCGTCGCCACACCGAATGCCATCAGCATCGGGGGTACATTAAGTTCGGCAAACGTTCCGCTCATCGAGTCCTTACCACCGATTGCGGGGAGGCCGAATCCCAACTGCATCTCAAACGCACCCAAGAGGGCGGCGAGCGGTTTGCCCCAGGCCTTACGGGAACTCATCTTCTCGAAATATTCCTGATATGAGAATCTCATACCCTCATACTCGGCTCCGGCGGCAACACATTTGGCGATAGCCTCCACCACCGCGTAGGCAGCTCCGTGATACGGGCTCCATGAGGTAAGATAGGGGTTATAACCGAATGCCATCATTGAGGCCGTATTTGTATATCCGTCAACCGGAAGTTTCTGGACTGATACCTGAGTCTCGGTAGCCTGACGCTTTCCTCCGAAAGGCATCAACACTGTGGAGGCACCTATGCTGGAGTCGAACATCTCTATCAACCCCTTCTGTGAGGTGACATTATCAGAAGCCATGTCGGCGAGCATACGCTGAGCCGTTGTCTCACCCTCGGGCTGACGCTTCAACGGATTGATATCCTCAACAGCGGAGACAAAAACATCGGCATAATGCGGAGCTCCGGCACTGTCGATAAACTCTCTTGACAGGTCAGCGACCGGTTCACCGTTGTAGAACATACGCATACGTCGGGTATCGGTCACGTC
>CAMWRB010000124.1 GCA_947176545.1 uncultured Porphyromonadaceae bacterium | reverse complement strand
GTGCCTCACTCGGTCGTGTCGCAGCTCTGAGGTGTGTCGGTGGTCTGGCCGGCTATATCGTTTCCGGCAGCGAGGTGAGCGGTTGCAAATCAGCGGCCGACGTGACACAACTTGCAGCCAAGCGGCAGGGTAATTACATAGGCGGATTTGCCGGCGTTGTCAGCGGTGGAACTGTAAGAGACTCATATTCGACGGGAAATCTGTATATAGATAATAATGGTGCCGGATTTGTCGGTACGGTGACAGATGATGGCCTGGTGGAGTCTTGCTATGCCATCTGCGGGATATCCAAGGATGGCTATGGATGCTGGATGAGTTCGTTTGCCGGTACAATCGGAGCCACGCATCTTGTAGGTGAAGACCCCGTATACGGATATGTCAGAAATTGTTTCGGTGTGGCTACCTATAAATATGATGAGGCTCCGGACGATGTCATTTCCACAGGCAATCATATCGGAGGATTTGCCAACTATATTATCGACGGTTCGCAGGCGACGAATTGTTTCTATAATTCGGATACAGCCACAGGTATCAATTCGATAGTAAACGAAGGTGTGAATCAGCCACTCGAATTTGAATTCGGTGTTTCGACGGCATTCATGCAATCTCAGGCCTTCGTAGACCGTCTCAATGAAATGGCAGGTGTGTTGGGAACTTCTATATGGGAATATATACCTGAATCCTATCCCGGCGTTACATCAGTTGCAGCTCCGGTGACAATGGCGCCATTCGGCGGCGGGGAAGGCACATCGACTGACCCCTGGCGTATTACAACCAAGGAAGAGTTGTATAAGTTTACAGACATGACCAATCATGGTTGGGATTTCAGAAACCAATACATACTTCAGACAGCCGATATCGAACTCAACGCACCCTTTGAGGAGTGGGGAGAGAAGATGCCCGAACTTTGGACTCCGATAGGTAAAGCTTTCGAGACGGGTCGTGCATTTACTTTTGCCGGTAATTATGACGGTGGTCTCCATACGGTAGCCAATATGTATATGGAGGATAATGTACCGAATTATGCCGGATTGTTCGGAGTAATCGCAGACGGAGCGAATATTTGCAATCTCGGTGTGACGGACGCATTCATACGTTTTGAGAACGTTCCTGTCAAAGGTGGTATACTGGTTGGTTCAGCCGCCTTATGGAATGATGACAGTACCGGCGAACGCCATATCTCCAACTGCATGACGTCAGGCCATATAGAGGGTACGGACGTAAGCGGATTTATCGGTGGCGGCAGTCAGTGGGGCAAGACTGTAATCGACAACAGCTATACTACCGCGGAAATCTACAGCTACAGCGGCGGAGGAGGATTCTTTGCCACGGAGGTGGTCGGAGACATGCCCGTATATGTAAATGCCTCTTATTTCAACGGGACATTCGTAAGAAACGGTTATGGCAGATATCCGATGCTGTTTAATGAATGTAATGTTACCAATTCCTATTTTTCCACTGATGCCTATCCTGTAACCGGTGATTATGAATATTACGCATACGGCAGGACATCGGAATATATGAATACTCCGGAGTTTGTCAACGAACTTTCATACGCCTCCTCATACTTCGGTCTTGTCTCTCCCTGGCGATATACAGCCGGACAGACAGCCTCTTTTGTCGGCCGTGCCCCGGATGTAGAGGTTACGTACAATTTCGGAGATGAGAAAAGTGTAAGCTTCAATGCATTCAAAGAGAGCTATCTTAAAGCTCCGGTTGTCACCGGGTCATCAGAAAACATGGTGTTAAACGGATGGTTTGACAGCGAAACCACCGGAATTTTTGACTTTACGAAAGATAAGGTTACATCACGATTGCACCTTGTGGCTCAATGGAGTCAGATGTTGCAACCGGATTACACACCGTTCAAGAACAAGTTCTCGAAGACTTACACCATAAAGACTCCGGAACAACTGCTTGCATTGTCTTATATCGTCAATGGAGTGAGCGATGAAGTTGCTCAAACCGATTATGAGGGCTATACGATTCAACTCGGTAACGACATAGTATGGAACGATACCGAGGATTATGATTTGTGGGGTGAGTCATGGACTCCGATGCCGTTCTGTACAATAGGCGGGTCAGACAAGCATTTTGCCGGCACTTTTGATGGACAGGGCCATAAGATAACCGGTCTCTATATAAACAAATGCGGAGTCTATGGTGGAAGCAACAATCTCGGTATGTTCCCGTATATTCCGTCGTCAGCAACAGTGAAAAATCTGATACTGGACAAGGCGTATATTGAGGTCGGTTTCACATACGATAAAGCATGGGCCGGATTATTGGCAGGTGTGTCTTATGGTTCGGTAGACCGTTGCGGAGCTGAAGGCAGGATAGTGGCTACAGAAGCAGCTAATCCCGAAGGCTATGTCGGTGGTCTGATAGCTCTTACCTCCGGTAATATGGAGAAGACCACACTTAATGAGTGTTATGCGGTGGTAGAGTCAAAATTGAACCGACATAATTTCGGTGGTCTGGTATTCAGTACTTCGGGCAATATAAATGATTCTTACGCACGGTCTGTTGTGAATTGGAAAGACTACGGATGGTTCGGCGGTATAGCATGTATCCAGCAGGGAAGTGCTCCGAATAATACAAAGCTTCATAATGTATGGTGCGCATCGGAGATATCGTGGCAATTCACATTCGGCAGGGAGGATAATCCCGGTGGTGCAGTGTACGGCAGTGATTATACGGGTAACACGGGTGCATATTATGACCGTACCTTACTCGGAAATGCATTTGGCCCGGAAGCGGACTGGACGGGCAACAGATATAATCCCTATCTGATGGGCACCGGTCTTTCCACAGAGGAGATGCAGCGTATGTCATCCTTCACTCACTGGGATTTCAATAATGTCTGGGGCCGTCGCAATGACACCAACAGTGGCTATCCCTATTTGCGCTGGACATCTCCGGCTCTCGATAATGATGCGGATTCGGATTTGACCGGAATAGAAAATGTGATGCCGGATTCCGATACCGTCATAACACTATATGATATGTATGGTTTGCAGGTATATTCAGGACGTATGTCTGAATGTAGTGTTTCTGCCGGAATATATATAATGCGCACACCGGAGCGTTCCTGCAAAATTGTTGTAAGATAAATATTTGTCAGGAATAGCCATACTTGTCAAGGGAGTCCGATTTCCAATTTTACGGAAATCGGCCTCCCTGTTTTCATTTCGCTGCCTGCCGCCAAAAATTGTAAGTGTTTTATTGTTGGTTAGGGAGGAGGGTGCGGGAGATTTTCCTTTATCGGAGAAATTAATAAATAAGTAATAATTTCAACGAATGCATTTTGGAATAGTTGTTCTGTGTAAAATAGTGCATTTTAAAGTGGGTGTTTTATGTAAAATAGTGCATTTTAGAAGGGCTGTTCTGTGTAAAATAGTGCATTTTGAAGTCGGTGTTTCATGTAAAATAGTGTATTTTACTAATTATTTTCTATATTTGTAGTTATAATTAAGAAATATGGATAAGAGGATACTTGAAACAATACTCGCTGACCAATTAGAGGAATTGAACCGTAAAAGTAAACTCAGCTTTTGTCAGCGTGAAGAGGAAAATCTTATAGACTTACAAAGTCCGCAGGCTCAGGTTGTTATAGGTGTAAGACGGAGTGGCAAATCTACATTGTGTTATAACGCTCTGACCCGAAAGGGTGTGAAATTCGCTTATGTCAATTTCGACGATGAGCGGCTTATACATCTAAACGGTGATGACTTAAACGATGTGCTGGAGGTATTGTATAAAATCAATGGTGATTTTAATTATCTATTCATTGATGAAATTCAGAATATACCTGAATGGTATTTGTTTGTGAACAGACTTTTACGAAAGCAGATACATATAATTATTACAGGTTCAAATGCAAAATTATTGAGTGGTGAACTTGCTACTCATATGACAGGCCGTCATCATTCAATAACTCTATATCCATTTTCTTTTTCTGAATATTGCTCGGTAAAGAATGTTGATACTCAGTCAAAGTCCACTATTGCTATCGCAACCAGAAGGGCACTCTTTGATGATTATATGAAACAAGGGGGATTCCCGGAACTCCAATTTATCGCCAATAATAATGACTATATAAATGACTTGGTTAATAATATTCTAAAACGAGATATTGAACAGCGGTTCAAGATTAATCATACTTCTGTTTTTGAAGATATGTCTCACCACTTGTTGAATATTTCACCGGCAATAATTGTTGAAAAAAAACTACAGGAAATATTCGGTTTAAAATCTTCGCACACTGCCAAAAATTATTTAAGTTACTTAAAGCAAGCATATTTATTGGTTGGATTGCATAAATATTCCGCTAAGAGTCGCCAACGCATTATAGGGGAGAAAGTCTATCCGATTGATGTTGCCTTGATGAATAAACGTTCTGACGCTTTTGCGGGAGAGAATCTTGGCTGGCGACTTGAGACTATCGTGTATATGGAATTGTTACGAAGGTATAAGAAGCGTGCAATGGATATATATTATTTTTCTGACCGGTCCGGTGAGTGTGACTTTATAATCTGTGAAAATCGTAAAGCCATTCTTGCTGTGCAGGTTTCATACGATATTACTTCAGAAAAAACTAGAAAAAGAGAGATTGCAGGTCTGTTATTAGCGGCAAAAAGGACCGGGTGTAAGCAGCTGCTGCTTCTGACCGACCACAACTATGAGGATTTGGAATTAGAGGGTTATTTGATAGCAATTCGCCCGGCCTACGATTTTTTACTGAACTTGGGGAATTGAAAATGGTGTAGCGGGGACACGCCGGTTATTGTTGGTTGGGGA